>NZ_MEIH01000361.1:0-59535 GCF_001723155.1 Haladaptatus sp. W1 | reverse complement strand
CCGAGGTACGAGGTCATCAACACGCCCGTCACGGCGGCGAGTCCGAGCGCGAACCGTCCCAGTCCCGCCGCGAACCCGACGATGAGGATGATGTCGGCGTAGCGGTCGAGAACGTGGTCGAGCAGGTCACCCGCGGGCGAGTCGGTGCCGAGTTCGCGGGCGAGCGCACCGTCGAGGATGTCAAGCCAGCCGTTCAGGAAGACGAGGACGGCACCGACGAGATACCAGACGGGGGCACCCGGGGCGACGTAGAACGCCACACCGGCACCGCCCGCGAGGACGAATGCGATGATACTCACCGCGTTGGGCGTTAATCCGAGGGTTGTCGATGCCGAGACGAACGGTCGAAGCGCGCGGTTGGCGACGGGGCGAAGTTGGTCGAGCATTAGAGGTACTCCAAATAATCGACGGTTCCGGCGGACGGTTCGCGCTCGCCCTCGATAACGGCCTCGATATCCGACGCGACCGCGTCCGGCGCTCGGTCGGTCGTGTCGATTTCGTAGACCGACTCGGTGCCGTGTTCCGCGACCGACTCCGATAAAATAACGTCGAGGGCTTCGCTCTCGGCGTTCTCCTCGGCCTTCGCGTCCGTCTCGTCGCGTTCGAGCAGTCGCTCGCGCAGCTCTTCGGGGTGACACCGGAGGACAACGACCTTCTCGGCGTCGAAGTGGTGGGCGAGGTGCGAATCGACGAGCAGGTCGTCGCCTCCGTCGCCCTGTTCGTCCAACCACTGCCGAATCGCGTCCAAGTTCGCGTAAAGACTCCCGCGCTCCTCGTCCGCCCCGTCGTGGAGTTCCTCCTCCCGAATCGCGTCGTTCAGGTGGACGACTTCGAGGTCGGTTTCGACCAGTTCCGTCGCTGTCGTCTTGCCCGTGCCGGGGGTTCCGGTGACGGCGACCCTCACGAGGACAGCACCTCGTTGAGTTCGCGCACGGCGCGTCGTGTTTCGTCTTTCGTCCCACACGTGATGCGCACGCAGTCGGGAAGCCCGAAGCTCGTGCAGTCGCGGAGGATGACGCCGCGTTCCTGGACCGCCTCGGCGACGGCGCTCGCGTCGCCGACCTCCACGAGGACGAAGTTGCCGTGGCTCTCCCACGTCGGCGCGTCGAGGGTCTCGTAGATGTACTCGCGCGCCCACCGGGCCGTCTCGATGGACTTCTCGACGTGTTCGTCGTCCGTGAGCGCCGCGAGGCCGCCACGGCAGGCGAGTTCGCTGGCCGCGAAGGGCGTGTTCACGCGTGCGTACGCGTCGGCCCACTCCTCGGGGACGACGGCGTAGCCGAGCCGAACGCCGGCGAGTCCGTACGCCTTGGAGAACGTGCGGAGGACCGCCACGTCATCGCGCGGAGTGCGATTGCCAGACACACCGGCAGGTGTGTCGCTGTCATCGCGCTCGGCGAGGAGCGAAATCGCGCTCGGTCCGTCGGCGTACTCGCCGTAGGCTTCGTCCACGAGGACGAGCGTTTCCTCGTCGGTCTCGTCGGCGATTTTCGTCACGGCGTCGAGCGAGAACCGGCCGCCAGACGGGTTGTGCGGGCTGGTCAGGTAAACGATTCGCTCGCCGTCGTACTGGGAGAGCACGGTGTCCGCGGTCAGCGAGAAGCCGTCCTCGGCGGAGAGGTGGTACTCGTTCACCTCGCCGTGGTGGTAGCGGGCGCTCATGCCGTAGTAGGCGAACCCGGGGGAGGGGACGAGGACGGTATCGCCCGGGTCGAGCATGGCGCGCGCGAGGTAATCGAGCGCGCCGTCGCCGCCGTTCGCCAGCCACACCTGTTCGGATTCGACGTTCCAGCGGTCGGCGAGCCGGGCGGTGAGGTCGGTGTGCGACGCCTTGGGGTACGTACTTGCGTTCCCGGTCGCATCCCGGATGGCGTCCACCGCCGCCGGACTCGGCCCGAACGGGTTCTCGTTCGATGCGAGTTTCACGAGGTCGTCGGGGTCGGTACCGAGTTCCCGAGCGACTTCTTCGATGCCCCGTCCGGCCTGATACGCGACGTGCGCGGAGAGGTCTCGTGGTTCCATGTCGGGAGGTGTCACCGACCGGTCTTAAGCGTGGCCACCCGCGGCCAGCACGACTAAACGATTTCCGACCGACTCAGCCGTGAGGTACAATGACACATCATCGACATCGTGAGCGCCAACGCGGTCGGGAGAGCGAACGGGAACCCCAACGGTACGGCGGTCCGCGGAAGGAAGGGAGAGAACGAGAACGGCAGGTGGGCCACCAGCGACGATACGGCTCGAAACCGAAACGTCGGCAAGGCGGTCGGGGAGAGCAACACGAACCACATCGACGACAGCAACGACAGCAAAAAGAACGACGCTACGGTCGCCAGCGGCAGGAACAGCGACAGCATGGGTTCGAACAGCACCGAGAGGGAGGCGAACGACGAGGTGAAATCGAACGGCAACAGGGCGGGTCCGAACGACGGCTGAGCGACGTCGAGCGAACCGTAATTCGCGGCGGGAGACAGGAACGACGACAGCGACAGGAGCGCCTACAACAGGAACGGCGGTACGGAAAACAGCGACAAGGAGAGGAACGCCAGCGGCGACACGGCGGGTCACACCGGTCGGAACAGCAACGCTCGCCGACGGAGGAGCGATATCGACACCCCACCGAGCGACGACGGCAACCGCACGAACAGCAACAACGAGGACAACAACAACCGGAGCGACAGCAGCAACCGGAGCGACAGCCACGACAATCGAAACACCAGCGACGACAGGGACAACGCCGACAACAGGAACGCCAGCAACGGCTCCAAGGGCAACTGCAGGAGCGGTAAGAGCGGTAGGAACGGCAGGAGCGGTAAGAACGGCAGGAGCGATTCGAGATCACCGCCGTCGAAACTGTCCTTGCGTTTTCAGCCAGAGTCCTCATACCGGCAACCGATGTAGCGCCGGTGGCATGATTCTCGACACGACCGCCGACGGAGGAACGCGATGACGCACATCGGCTACACCATTTCGAGCGAGGAGCACGGGCCGAACGAACTGGTCGACCACGCGGTCCGCGCAGAGCGGGCGGGATTCGAGTTCGCGTCCATCTCCGATCACTACCATCCGTGGATAAGCCAACAGGGAAACGCCCCGTTCGTCTGGTCCACGCTTGGCGGGGTCGCACGGGCGACGGACGACCTGCCGGTCGGGGTTGGGGTGAACTGCCCCATCATGCGGATGCATCCGGCCATCGTCGCGCAAGCCGCCGCCACCGCCGCGACGATGTTCGAGGGCGATTTCTTCCTCGGCGTCGGGACGGGCGAGCGCCTGAACGAACACGTCACCGGCGAGCACTGGCCCGAACACGCGGTTCGAACGGAGATGCTCGAAGAAGCGATAGAGATTATCCGCAAACTGTGGCAGGGCGGCCAGCAGAGCTACTACGGTGACCACTTCACGGTCGAGAACGCGCGCCTCTACACGCTACCCGAGGAACCGCCGGACATCATCGTCTCCGCCTACGGGAAGCGGGCGGCGCAAGCCGCCGCTGACCTCGGCGACGGATTCTGGAGCGTCGGCCCGCAGGACACGGTGGAGACGTGGGAGGACGCGGGCGGCGAGGGACCGCGATATAGTCAGATGACCGTCTGTTACGCGGAGGACGAGGAGGACGCCATCGACACGGCCCACGAGTGGTGGCCGAACAGCGCGCTCGCGGGCGAACTCAACTCACAACTGCCGACGCCGACCCACTTCGAACAGGCGTGTGAAATGGTCTCTCACGAGGACATCGCCGAGGGGAGCATCGTGACCGACCCCGACCCGAAGACGCACATCGAGAATGTAGAACAGTTCGCCGACGCGGGCTACGACCACGTATACATCCACCAAATCGGCCCCGACCAAGAGTCGTTCTTCCGGTTTTACGAGGAGGAAGTGCTACCCGAGGTCGAATGAGCGAAGCCGACGGACGCGGAGAGAGCGAATCTTCGCTCCGTCTTCGAGACTAGAGCGAACGGACTCGAACAGGCGCGAACGGGAAGGACAACCCTCAAGGTTTAGGTGTGCCTAATCTCGTTCGAAATGGAGTTAACGCGCCGGGACGCGCTGTCCGCCCTCGCCGCGAGCGGTGTCGCCGTCGTCGGCGGGGCGGCGCTGGTCGAATCCGACGTGTTGGAGTTCGGCGACGACGGGAAGGAGCCAGCGCTGGCGGCGCACGACATCGACACGCTCGTCGCGGTCGCGCGGGTCGTGTTCCCCTCCGAGGTGACCGAAATCCGGGAGTTCGTGACGACCTACGCCGTCGGCCGCACCGAGGACCGCCCGGCCTATCGGCGGGGGACGACCGCCGCGATTTCGACCCTCGACACCTACGCGACCGAGTGGTACGACGGGGCGTTCGTCGAACTCGACCGAGAGACGCAGGATACCCTCCTCGACGAGATGGGTGTGGCGACCGCGCATCCCGACCCGGACGGATCCGACGCGGCGCGGGTCCGGTACTACCTCGTCAACGACGTCCTCTTCGCGCTGTTCACCTCGCCGACCGGTGGGGAACTCGTCGGTACCGAGAATCCACGAGGATACCCCGGCGGCCTCGACGGCTACCGAGGTGGTGGGGAGTGACCGACCGAACCCCCTCCGAGCGCGCCGACGTCTGTGTCATCGGCGCGGGTCCGGCGGGCGCGTTGGTCGCCCACACGCTCGCACGGCAGGGCCACGACGTCGTCATCCTCGAAGCGGGCGAGCGATTCGAATTCGAGGACCGAAAGCGTCGGATGGAGCGAGCGATTCGCCCCGGCGACGATGACCGCTCCGTCTGGGACATGGGCGGGCCGCGGGACGCCTACACCTCGACCGGCGAGCAGTTCTATCCGCTGAACCGCGCCCGCGTCAAGGGGGTCGGCGGCAGCACGCTCCACTGGCAGGGAATGGTCATGCGCCTGCACGAATCCGATTTCGACGCGTGGCCCATCAGCTACGACGACCTTCGACCGTACTACGCCCGCGCCGAGTCGCAACTCGGGGTCGCGGGTGCGGACGACAACCCCTTCGCGCCGCCGCGCGAGGAACCGTTTCCCCTGCCCGCGTTCCGTCCCTCCCACAGCGATTCCATCTTCGCCGACGCGTGCGAGTCGCTCGGCGTCGCCATGCACTCTGTGCCGAACGCGCGCAACTCCGAACCGCACGATGGACGAAGCGAGTGCGTCGGCTACGGCACCTGCAAACCGGTCTGTCCCTCCGGCGCGAAGTACGGCGCCGACGTCCACGTGCGGAAGGCCGAGGAGAAAGGCGCGCGCGTCATCGACCGCGCGGCGGTGCAACGCCTCGAGCACGACGACGCGGGAAAGCGCATCGAAGCCGCGGTGTACGCCGCGCCGGACGACGAGAACGGGGGAACGGGAAGCGTCAAACACCGACAGGAGGCCCGCGAGTTCGTTCTCGCCGGTGGCGGCGTGGAGATACCCCGCCTGCTTTTCCTCTCGAAATCGAAGACGTATCCCGACGGACTGGCGAACACCAGCGGCGCGGTCGGCCGCTACTTCATGGACCACCTGTACGCGGGATGGGTGGACGAATCGACCGGCGAACCCGACAGCACCGCGTCGGCTTCATCACCAGCGAGTGTCACCAGTTCTACGAGGACCCCGCGCGGGGAACGAAGGGAATCCCGGCGGCCGACGACGCCGAGTACGACCGCCTGAAACTCGAATTCTCGAACTACGCGGGACCCACGCCGGTCGGCCTCGCCCTCGGCGGGGACGAGTGGGGCGACGACCTGCTTTCGACCATCCGCGAGGAGTACGGCAACTCGGTCGGCATGGGGGCGCTCGCCGGTCAGAAACCGCGAAAGGAGAACCGAATCGCGCTCGATTCCGGGACGACCGACGACCACGGCAACCCGGTTCCGCGGATTCACTGGCGAGTCGACGAGCGGACGAAAGCGACGCTCCGCCGGGCGAACGAGATTCAGCGGGCCATCCTCGACGAACTCGGCGCGGAGGTGACGTGGCACGTCGGCCCCGAAAACACCGGCCCGGCGTTTCACCACATGGGGACGACCCGGATGGGAACCGACCCGAAAGCGAGCGTGGTGAACGCTCGCCTCCGCACCCACGACCTGCAGAACTGCACCATCGCGTCGAGCAGCGTCTTCGTCACCAGCGGGGCGATGAATCCCACTCTCACCATCGCGGCCCTCTCGTTGAAGGCCGCGGACCACGTTCACGAGCGGTTGTGAACCGTCCACGGGGGGCTATGAACTTCCCACAGGGGCCGTGAGCTGTCCGCGAGCGACTGCGAGCTGTCTTCCTCGATTATTCCCCTTCGTCCGTAACGGGCGCGGCAGACGTCTCCGACTCCAACCGGCGGCGCAGGAGCAGTACCGCCCCGCCGACCGGAACGCCGAGGACGACCAGATACGGAAGGAGGTAGGCCGCCCCGACGACGAATGCGCGGAGCATGACGATGGCACCGTCGACCGAATCGAGGAACGCGGCGACGACACCCGTCTCGTACCACGACTTCTCGGCCGGGCTTTTCGTGTCGCTCGTCGGTTGCGGTTCGTGCATCCGCACCGTCACCGTCGAGTAGGCGACTCGCCGTTCGAGCGACTGCTGTTTCGCCTCCAGTCGTTCGATGTCGGTTTGCACGTCGGAGAGTCGCTTCTGGACCGAGAGCACTGCCTCCGTGTCGCTCGCGTTCTCGTAGAGCGCTCGGAGTTTGTCGCGCTGTGACCGGAGGTTTTCGAGGCGAGCGTTCAGGTCCACCAACCGGTCGGTAACGTCCTCGGTGCCGGTGCTCGACTCCGCCACTTCACCCGCTCGTTTGACCTGCTCGAAGAACGCCGAGAAGTTCTCCTTCGGGACGCGGAAGACGACGCTCCCGGAGGTCCACGTCTCGTTACCATCGCGGTGGACGCGCTGGGAGGAGTCGCTGACGAACCCGCCGCGTTCGCGGGCCGCGCGGGTCAGGGACCGACTCGTGTTCCCGAAGTTTTCGACCGTCAGCGTGACGTTTCCGGTTCGGATGAGGGCGCGTTGCTGGACGACCAAGGCGGACTGCGGTGCCGTTCCGTCGTTCGGGCGCGCGTTCCCGGCGTCGCCGCCGTTCGAACCGCTGCCATCGTGATTCGCGCTGTCCTTCGCCGCGTCGTTCCCGCCCATTCCGGCGCATCCGGCGAGGACGACGAGGACGACCACCGAGAGGACGGCCAGTCGTCGGGTCCGTGTTGTCATGGAGTCTACTGGTAAAGCCGTGGACAAAACTGTTGGGTAGAGTGAAAGACCTGTTTCACCCTTCGGTCGCATCAGCGCTCGTCCCGCTCCGCATCCACCTCCCACGTTTCCGTCGTCCGGTTTCCCCGTCCGTACTTGCGCATGACGCAACCTATTTGGGGGCGCCGACAGTCGCTTCGGATATGTTCGTACTCGTCAATCTGAAAGCCTATCCGTGCGACCCGGTCGAAATCGCGGACGCCGCCCGCGACGTGAGCGACGACTACGGCGTCGATATCGCCGTGGCACCGCAAACCGCCCACCTCTCGCGCGTCGCCGACACGGGCGTCGAAACGTGGGGGCAACACGTCAGTCCCGTCGAACACGGAAGCCACACCGGGAGCACCCTTGCGGAGGCCGTCGCCGACGCCGGCGCGACCGGGACCATGATCAACCACTCCGAGTGCAGGCAGAAACTCGCCGACATCGACGCCGGACTCGACGCCGCCGAACGCGTCGGCCTCGACACCACGGTCTGTGCGAACAACCCCGAGCAGGTCGGCGCGGTCGCCGCCCTCGCCCCCGACGCCGTGGCCGTCGAACCCCCGGAACTCATCGGCACCGGCACGCCCGTCAGCAAGGCCGACCCGGACATCGTGACCGACGCCGTGGCCGCCGCGGAAGCGGTCGATGAGGACGTGAGCGTCTACTGCGGCGCTGGCATCAGCACCGGCGAAGACCTCGTTGCGGCGCGGGACCTCGGCGCGGAAGGCGTCCTCCTGGCGAGCGGCGTCGCAAAGGCCGACGACCCGAAGGCCGCGCTGGAGAACCTCGTCGAACCGCTGTAATCGATTCGAACTATTCGTCGGAAACGATGACGAAGTGGTCCTTTTCCTGTCGCTCCAGCACCGATTCCTCCCGCATGCTCACGATGTATCCCGTGACCGTCCGCTCCAGTTCGTGGGCCGCTCGGATGCGGACGAGGTTACCGATGACCTGCGCCGAGGGCGGTTTCTGTGCCGCACCGCAGTCGTAGATGGTGAGCAGTTGGTCGCCGCGCTCGGCCTCGTAGACGATGACGTGGGCATGTTGGGGAAGGTGCCAGCGACCCTCCTCGTCGCCCACCGCCGCCAGCTTGTTCATACCGGAACTACACGGGGCGGGGTAATCAGCGGTCCGAAGAACGAAACGGATGTTAGAAGTCGGAGAGCGACACCTGCCCGTCGCGTTTGCGTGGGGATCGGTGGTCCGTCTCGTCCGTTTTCTCACCATCATCCGCCGCCTCCGCCGACGATTTCGGGTCGTCCGCCGAGTCGGAGCTGTCCGCCGTTCTCGACGCTCCCGTTCCGCTCGGCGCGTCGAACCCGTCGAGGCTCGTCTGGTCGCTCTCGGTGAACTGGAGGTTCGAGACGCGCACGCCGACCTTTCGAACCCGGTCGTCGTCGAACTCGGCGAGCAGGTCGAGGGCGACCTCCTCGACCAGTTCGGGGTCGTCCACCGGTCCCGGAAGCGACCGTGCGCGAGTGTGCACGTCGAACGGCGGCGTCACGACCTTCACGCCGATGGTCCGGTACATGGCGTCCCGGTCGCGGGCGCGTTCGGCGACGGCCGCCGCGAGCGTGCTGACCCGCGCGCGCTTCTCCTCGGGGTCGGTCGTCGGATCGGTGAACGCCGATTCGCGCGAAAGGCTCTTGGGCCGTCCCGTCGGTGTCACCCGCCTGTCGTCGTCGCCGCGGGCGCGGTGGTACAGTTCGCGGCCGCGCTCGCCGAACCGGTCGGCGAGCGTGCGTGGGTCGGCATCGGCCAGGTCTCCCGCCGTCTCGATTCCCATCTCGCGGAGCGTGCGGGCCGTCACGGGGCCGATGCCGTGAATCTCGGCCACGTCGAGCGGGGCGAGAAAGTCCCGCGTCGTTCCCGGTTCGACGACGACCAATCCGTCCGGTTTGTCGTGGTCGCTCGCTATCTTCGCCGCGCTCATGTTCGGCGCGACGCCGACGCTCGCATTGACGCCGACTTCGCGCTCGATTCGGTTCTTGACGTGCCGGGCGAATCCCTCCGCGACCTCCCACGCGGTCCGTTCCGTGACGTCGAGGTACGCCTCGTCGATGCTCACCTCGCGCACCGTATCCGCACAGTCGTGGAGGATGGCACGAACGTCCGTGCTGACCGATTTGTAGAACTCGATATCGACGGGCCGGTAGTAGCCAGCCACGTCCACTTCGTCATCACCGTCAGCACCATCTTCGCCGTCCTCACCGTCAGCACCGCTAGAATCGGTCGAATCGCCCTCCGCCTTCCGGGGGAGTCGTTCGAGGGCGCTCCCGATTGCTTGGGCGCTTTCGACGCCGTATTCGCGGGCCTCGTAGCTCGCGGTGGCGACGGCTCCGTGGTTCTCTCCCTCCTCGTACCCCATCCCGACGACGACCGGTTCGCCGCAAAGGTCCGGTTCGCGGAGTCGCTCACAGGCCGCGTAGAAACAGTCCATATCGACGTGGAGGACGATTCGCTCCTCGCGTTCGTCTCCGACACCGGGCAAGCGTGAACCGCCGCGGTCCGACATTGACAGTCCGTTAGCGAGCCAACGGAATGAAGCTGTGCAAACCACGCCGAAAGTGGAAATAGAATCGGAAATATAGTATACATCTCCAACGGCCACAAGCAATAAATACCGACCTCCGGGCTTCTACGGGCGATTCCGCTATGTTTATGGACAGATATGTGGTAGCCGTGAATACAATGGTCGCCCCCGACGAAGGACGTTCGAATGCGGATGGTCGACTCAGTATCCGGGTAATCAACGCAATCGCCGAACACGAGGGAACGACCCCCACGGAAATCAGGCCCGTTCTCTACGATATTATCGACCCCGACGCGCTCGATTCGCTCTTTTCCGCGACGCACGAGGGGGACACCCGAGCGAGCGGCAGCGTCGAATTTCGGTACGGCCCCCACGAAGTGACGGTGCACAGCGACGGTCGAATCGACATCGAGCGCGTTCGAGACGCCGACTCGCCTTCATCGACCACCGAGACCGCATCGGGAGACAACTAACGACGACCATCGTTCGGGTACGCGACCTCCAGCCGATATCGATATCGCCACTGCCTGCGCCCGAAACCGTTCGCTATCGCTTCTGACACCGGACGACCCCCGCCGCCTCTCTCGGTTCCCGAAATCGCCGATAGCTATATTACTGCCTCGCCTCTGAGAGAGTAGTAGTATACCAGTGGTCGATTCACCCAGTGATGATAGTATGGAAATTGAGATAGAGAACCTTAGTGACGACAATCCAGCGGAAACGTCTTCGACGTACGTCTTCGATATCGAGCGCGAGATGGCAAACGGACACACCTGCGCCGGGCTCGTCCGCTCCCTCGCGAACGTCATGGACACGGAGCCGAACCGAATGCAACCGCTCCACGCCGCCGTCAACTGCGACGCCATCGACGCGCTGTTTCGAACCCGCCGCTACGGCGACGCACGGGACAACGTATCCATCACGTTCCACTACGACGTCTACGAAGTGACCGTCAACGCGAACGGAAAAGTCGTCGTCAAGGAATAGACCGGGTTCCGGCGGCGGGCGTGCGCCGCCGAGAACGCCCTCGTCTCCCCATACCGATTCGTACCGACCGAATCCGAGCCGTTCACGGAGCGGCTGCTATATTCGTAATATATCGATGATTCGATGAACGAGCCGGTAGTTCTCCGAACTTTTTAACCCTCGACTTACTATCCTCGGGTGATGAGATATTCAGACAGGGGCACGATACGAACGACCGAACCGTCTCGGCCGTTCCGTCGCGTCCGTGCTCTTCCGGCGGTGAAAATCCCATGATGCCGTGGGGTCACGCCGCCTTCGGGTACACCCTGTACTCGCTCGGCCACCGCGTGTGGACGCGCGCGCCGCCGTCCGCACAGGCAGTGCTCGCCCTCCTCTTCGGGACCCAGTTGCCCGACCTCGTGGACAAGCCCCTCTCGTGGGGACTCCACCTGTTCCCGCAAGGCTACTCCGTCGCCCACTCGGTCTTCGTGGCGATTCCGGTCGGCCTGCTGGTGCTCGCCCTCGGAGTGTACAAAAACCGCGTCGCCCTCGGTGCCGCCTTCGCGCTCGGCTACTGGTCGCACCTCGTCGGCGACATCCTCATGGCCATGATGGAACACCAGCGGTCGCCGTTCGACCGGGTGCTGTGGCCCGTCGTGACCCTCCCGCCGTACGGCCACGAGGTGTCCCTGTTCGACCGCGCCTTCCACATCATCGGCACGTTCTTCCACTCGCTCTCCACCGAAAAACAGCTGCTAATACTCGGCATCTACCTTGCGCCGTACTTCCTCGTGTTCCTCCTCTGGGTAGTGGACGGCGCGCCGGTCGTCGCGGAACTCAAACGCGCCGTCGTCGGTCGGTGAAGGCAGTCCGAACGGTTTCCCTTTCTCGCTTTTCGACAGTGGACGACGCGTTCAAGATGTTAGTTCGAACGTATATAGCCCAGTAAACGTGTCGGTGGCGACGATGAAGTCCCGCTCTTCGTTGTATTCCGTTTTCCACGCCATGGGTGCCTTGCCGAGTTGCGCGACTTCGTCGTTCACCCTGATATCGCTCACACCGTCGTCGGTCCGATATCGATCGACGGGAGTCGGAGTCGTCGGGTCGGTGATATCGTACACCACCACTCCCTCGTGCCAGTCGGCGCTGGCAACGAGCGTGGCCTCACCCTTCGGGACGATATCGAAGTGGTGGCCCGTCCAATCGAAGCGTTCGGCGTACTCATCTTCCATCCGTCGAGCGTTCGGTGAGACGGTAAATCCGACCGGGACCGGATTCTTCAGCGACCCGTTCTTCCACCCGATATCGAAGACGTGTTTTCCGCCCGGGACTCCCTGCGGGCGCTCGTCTCCCAAAACGAGCAGCTCGCGTCGCGGGTCGAAATGACCGTGATGTGCCGCTCCAAACGCTTCCTCGCCGACGTTGGCTTCGTCGTACGATTTCCGCTTCGTATAGTCGAACCGTCCGATCTCGGTCGGATTTCTCGGGTCGCTCACATCGTAGATGATGAAACCGATGAACTGTCCCGACTGGTACGCACAGCAGAGCAAGTCTCGCTCCGGGTCCACGTTGATGTCGTGACCCGCCCCCTGTGGACCGTACTCCCCGAGCTTTCGCGGGGAGGTCGGGTCCGAAACGTCGTATACGTCGAACCCGTTGCTTTCCAATCCGTAGTTCATCGTATAGAGCACCGGTTTCGTCGGGTGCGGTCGCACGTTGTGCGACTTGCCGTCCGAAACGGACCCGACGACGGTGGGATTTGTCGGTGTTCCGGCGGAGAAACCGTAGTCAACGATTTCGAAGTTCCCGGACCACGTTTTCTCTATCGCTCGATGATACAGCCCGTTTCGGGAGTCGAACTTGACGTCCAGATTCGGTGCATCGTTCGAGTTGCCGAGATAGTGAACTTGTTTCGGCGATGACGAATCGCTGACATCGACCAGAACAGTCCCGGTTGTCCCCCATTTGGTTCCGACGACGGCGTATTTCCCGTCCTTCCGAACCGACACTTCAGAATAGCCACCGCTCGAGGAGGACCCCGCCGAAAGGTGTGCCTGTCCTCGTTTCCGCAACGAGAGCCGATTGACGTCGGCCGCTTCGTCACCGCCATCCGACGTGTTCTTCCCCCGTTGTCGTTTTTGGAGCACATCTTTTATCGTCGAACACCCGGCGAGGGCCGACCCCACGAGGACAGCGCCAGAACGGCGAAGTACCCGACGGCGGGTTCGTGTGTCGCGTAGGGGTTTCATCGTGAGTGACTCACGTATGGATGAACAAACGACCGACTCGCTATTTGTTATGCGCCGTCTGAAAGCGATGCTAGAATCCCAGTTCGCGTTCGACCGAATTCGCTATCCGCTATCGACTATTATTTTGGAGAGAACCTTCGCTGCGCTCGTCGTGTGGTTCGCGGTAAAATGGGGTCGGAGGGATTTGAACCCCCGATCGACTGATATCTCCGGTGCGCCTCGGAACTCCAGAGGGTCGTCAACACGGGCGATGATCAGTCACCCGCTCGGTATATCAGCTGGAGTTTCGTCCCGGGCGCGTAGCCTCTGGAGTCAGTCGCCATCCCTGGCTTGGCCACGACCCCGCGAACGGTGATTGGTCGAAACGACCTAAAGGGGTTTCGATTTCTACTCCTCTCGCGTCCCCCAATCGCAGTCCTGGCATTTATACCCCGTAACGAACGCCGTCACGCTCGGCATGTACCCGACCGAGAGCACGTCGCCGCCGCACTCGGGGCACTCGCGCTCTGCATCCCGAATGCTGTCGGCTTCCATCACGGTGTCGTCTTCTATCAGTTCGGCCAGCCGCTTCGGCGTGACCATCCGCCCTTGCACGACGCGATTGTCCGGCATGTCAGAACCACGGCGACGGAGCGGGAAAAACGTTACAGCCGCGAACCGAGAAACAGAGAAAATCGAAGCTCGGCTTACAGCCACGGACGGCGTTCGTCGCCGTCCTCTTCGCCGGGGTAGCCGTAGGCCGCCGAGGAGTCCTCGCCCTCGGTGAGTTCGGCGTTCTCGCCGCCGTCCGTCACCGCGGTGCCGTCGGCGGGTGCCGATTCTGCCGGGGCGTCCGCCGATGCGTCCGCGTGCGCGTCGTCGAGGTCGTCCGGGACGTGTTCGCCGGGGTCGAGCGCCAACATGCTGGTGACCGCGAGGACGGCCAGCGGGGCGCGACCCGGCGCAAAGCCGAGTATCGACAGGGGCAGGACACCCAGCGCGACCGCGCTGCCGAAGCGGAAGCGGTCGATGTCCACGATGCCGCGGAGCCACGGCGAGGTGAGCGCGATGGCGAGCGCGAACGCGACGCCCGTACCGGCCGCCGCGACGGCGGGGAGGATTTGGGTCGCTTCGATGGCCTTCACCTCGAAGCCCGAGGGTTGCAGGCTGGCGAGCAGGCCGAAACCGATGATGATTCCGGGGCTCGGGAGAACCTCGCCGATACGCGCACTCGCGGTCTTCGCCGCGATTGCGGCGATGACCAGCGCGGCGAAGCGTTCGAAGGTCTCCATCTTCAACGCGCTCGCGATGGTCGGCGCGAACGCGGCCTCGATGCCAGCGATGGCGATGAGGACGACGCCGACCGCGAGAACGGACGTGGCCTGCTCACGCGGGGTGCCGTCCATCTCGGCGAGGATGACCGCGACGGTCGCGCTGCCGCCGAAGACGAGCAGGCCGACCTGGATGATGCCGACCGGCGAACTCAGCGCTCCGGCGAGAACCATCGCGGGGAAGATGCCGTCCACGAGGGAAGCCCCATGACGGTCGCCAGCAGCTTCGTCGCGCCGCCTACTTGTCGCTCAAGGCGATAGGCGACTGGGTGTTGGGAGCTGCTCATCGACTAGTGACTATAACCCTGACCCGTGGGCGAAGGGTGATGGTACCTGCGGTGCGACCGGTGATGCGAATTCGGTCGAAGATTCCCCGCAAGCGGTTTTCCTACCAGTGTTGTGCACAGTTTTGCAAAGATTGCAATCGGAGCGAAAGAGTCGCTGCTCGTCCGACCTGCAATACGCTGTGCCATGAGACTGGTAGAGTCCATATTTACGAATATTGTCGTTTGTTGCTTAAGTGTTGTGTGACAGATGCCCCCATGCAACGCGAAATAGACACGAAAACCGACGACACGCCTTTCCTTTTTTGTCAAATGCACTCATTCGCCAACTGTTCCTAAGTGGCAATATATGCCACATTCGGCCGATGACGCGCGAATAGACACATGCGTGTATAAAATTCAACGCTTACCACGTCAGTCAAGCACAATCTCGCAACGTTTTTCAGTAACCGCTTCGTTCGGATTACATGGCGAAAGATTCTCACCACGACGGGCCGTTTTCCGAGAAACTCCGCGTACCGGAGGCACTCACCTTCGACGACGTACTTTTGCGCCCGAAGGAGAGCCGCGTCGAACCGGACGACGCCGACGTGAAATCGCGCGTTTCGAAGAACGTTGAACTCAACGTGCCGGTCCTCTCCGCCGCGATGGACACCGTTACGGAAAGCGAGATGGCCATCGAGATGGCCCGACAGGGTGGTCTCGGGGTCCTCCATCGAAACATGGAGGTCGATACGATGGTCGACGAGATAGAACGCGTCAAACGCGCGGACGAACTCATCATCCGCGACGTCGTGACCGCGAATCCCGAACAGACCGTCCGAGAAGTGGACGGCATGATGGCGCGGCAAGGAGTCAGCGGCGCACCCGTCGTCGACGGCGACGACGAAGTGCTCGGCATCATTTCGGGCACCGACATCCGACCCTACCTCGAAGTCGGTGACAAGGACGAAGTACGCGAAGCGATGACCGATGAAGTCATCACCGCGACGGAAACCGTGACCGCCCGAGAAGCCCTCGAACTGATGTACGAGCACAAAATCGAGCGCGTCCCCATCGTGGACGAGGAAAACCACCTCACCGGACTCGTCACGATGCAGGGCGTCCTCCAGCGCCGCGAGTACGGCGAGGCGGTCCGCGATGAAGACGGCCACCTCCGCGTGGGCGTCGCCGTCGGACCGTTCGAAACCGACCGCGCGGTCGCCGCCGACGAAGCGGGGGCCGACGTGCTCTTCATCGACTGCGCCCACGCGCACAACCTGAACGTCATCGACGGCGCGCGAGAAATCAAGGAGTCCGTAGACGCCGACGTCGTTGTCGGCAACATCGGCACGCGCGAAGCGGCGGAGGACATCGTTGACTTCGCCGACGGTCTCAAGGTCGGTATCGGCCCCGGAAGCATCTGCACGACCCGCGTCGTGAGCGGATCCGGCATGCCCCAAATCACCGCCATCTCGCAAGTGGCCGACGTGGCGACCCAACACGACGTTCCCGTCATCGCCGACGGCGGCATCCGATACTCCGGCGACGCCATCAAGTCCATCGCGGCGGGCGCGGACGCGGTGATGCTCGGGTCGTACTTCGCGGGAACCGACGAGGCCCCCGGCCGCGTCATCACCATCGAGGGCAAGAAGTACAAGCAGTACCGCGGCATGGGCAGCGTCGGCGCGATGAAGAGCGGCGACGGCAGCCGCTACCTGAAAGACGACCCGCAGGACGAAGACGAGTACGTCCCCGAGGGCGTCGAGGCGGCCAAACCGTACAAGGGAACCCTCGAAAGCGAACTCCACCAGCTCGTCGGCGGCATGCAGTCCGGCATGGGCTACGTCGGCGCGGAGACGATTCCGGCGTTCAAAGAACGCTCCGAGTTCGTCCGCATCTCGCCCGCCGGACAGCAGGAGAGCCACGCCCACGACGTGATGATCACCGACGAAGCGCCGAACTACAGCCCCGGCGAATAAGAGAGTCGTTCACACACGTCAATTTTTGTCGCATCTGTTCGAAAATAGCAGCTATGAAGACGTTTCTCCGATTACAGTACGAGAAACCCGACGAACTCCCGTCCGAATTCGGGCACGACATTCGAACACCCGAGTCGTTCGTGGAGGAGTTCGTCACGGAGTTTTCGCAGGAAGGTGACACCGTTCTCGGCCCCTTCGCTGGGTTCGGAACGACGATGAAGGTCACCGAAGAGTTGGACCGAGTTCCCTACGGCGTCGAATACGAGGAAGACAGGGTTTCATTCATCCGTGACCGAATCGAACACGGGGAGAACGTCGTCCATGGCACCATCTTCGACCTTCCCGCTTACGACTTACCGACCGCCGATCTCTGTCTCACCTCACCGCCGTACATGGCCGAAGAAGGGGAGACCAATCCGTTTCAGAACTACACTGGAAAGGGCAGTTACGGGGAGTATCTGACAGATTTCCGCCGTGCTTTCGCTACCGTCAAAGAGTGTCTGGCAAGCGACGCTCACCTCCTCGTCGATATTTCTAACTTAAAAAACGACGGGAACGTAACGACGTTGGTGTGGGACGCTGGGAGAATTCTCTCGGACCAATATCACTTTGAGGGAGAAATCGTGATTGGGTGAGACGCGTCCGATACGGGTGAAAGAGACGGGAACTACGATTACGGCTACGACCACAACTACTGTCTCGTGTTTCGAAACGAGAAATAACGGATAGCGCCCGTACTGTGTACTCGGGCAGCGCCAGCCGAACCACCTCGTCAGCGCGCGACAGGAGGAAGGACGGGTTGTGCGATACGATCCAATCGGACGGCGCGCGATGGCGTACGCCAGTGCGCCCGCGCGAGGGACGACTGAACGGAGTGAAGGAGTCGGTTGGGGAGGGTGTGGTGCGGTAGCGGTGTGGTCGCGGACGGGACTTCTGAAAGGCTTCGCCTTTCAACTCCCCGCTCATGCCTCGCGGGGATGAAAGGGGCCGTCCGTTCGCGCTTACGTGGTCGCTTGCGCGGGCCACTATTTTGGCCGGGCGGGGGCTTTCGAAGTAGTCGTCTCGGTGGCTGCAATCGCAACAAAATCAGAATTCGAATCAAAATCAACGCGGTCTACCGCGGTTCCATCCCGTCGTCCTCAAATCACCGCGACAGCCACAACTCACGAAGTAGTTCGTGGCAAAAACGGGCCGGGCGCGATTTGAACACATGGTCGGACGTGCTCGCTTCGCTGTGCCGACATCCCGGCGATTAAAATCGCTGGCCGTTTCACTCCGCACCTCTGTTCGTCGTAGAAACGGGCCGGGCGCGATTTGAACTACGTCCAGACGTTCCGGGTCGCTCACGTCCGTTCGCTTCCCGGGCATGCGACTGGTCTACTTCAAATCGCTACTGCCGTTTTGCCACTCACGAAGTAGTTCGTGGCAAAACGGGCCGGGCGCGATTTGAACACGCGACCGTCTGATTAAGAGTCAGACGCTCTGCCTAACTGAGCTACCGGCCCAACGCATTCGGAAAAAGTCGGGTGGGACGTAAATACGTTTCCTTTCGGACTGCGGTCTTCGGGTTTGGCCGAGAAACGAACGACCTCGAGTGACCCGATGGGGTCAGTAATCACCGAGGACGCCGAGTTTCCGCGCGCGGCGCTGACAGAGGGTGAACGCCGCGTAGCCGACGGCGGTGTACACCACGGCGACGCCGACCAGAATACCGAGGTCGGTCGGGTCGATGTTCCAGAGGGTCGTTCCGTTCTGCATCGACTGGCGGAGCAGATAGCTCCCGAGCGAGAGCGGGAGGAACTTCGCCAGCGGCACGTCCGTCACGGGTGCCGAGAGCAGGCCGATGAAGACGAACTGCATCAACTGGAAGGCCGCGCTGATTCGTTTGTAGAGCAACGCGAGGCCGCCTAACGCGAACCCGAGTCCGATGGCCGACGCGATGGTCAGAATCCCCAGCGGGACGACGGTCACGAAGTCGATGATGAGCGTCTCGCCCGTCGTCACCAACATTAGAACGAGGATGAGACTGCCCCACACGAAACTCCACAGCAGGTTGACCACGGTCTGAATCGTGATGACGCGCCCGATGCCGAACGGCGTCATGTACAGCTGTTCGAGTGTCCCCCACTGCGCTTCCTGCGTCATCGTCTGTGCCAGGCTGGAGAACGCTATCTGCGTCATGGTGAACAGGAAAAAGCCGACGATGATGCCGCCGAGCGAGTCGTTCAGGGACCGACCGGCGACCGCCTGCCCGCCGAAGAAGATGAGCAAGAAGAGGATGTAGATGGTGCCGATTTGTGCGACCGTGTTGACGATGTAGCGTTTGAGCAGGATGTACGACTTGATGAAGTTGCCGCGAAAGAGGACGTAGTTGCTCATCCGCTTCCCTCCAACATTTTCTCTCCGTCATCCCCGGTTATCGTGAGGAACACCTCTTCGAGGTCGGATTCGTTCGACGAGACGGATTCGATGGCGACCCCGCCGTCGCGGAGGATATCCACGACGTCGTACAGTCGTCGTGGCGTTTCGACGGCGACGGTGAACTCGGTGCGATTGTCGGACGTCTTCCACCGACTGGTTTCGTAGGTCTCCTCGACGGTTTCCCGGTGGGAATCCGGCAGGCGACCTTCGAGCACGACCCGATAGGTCCGCGTATCGAACAGGTCCGAGAGCGCGTCCACGGGACGGTCGACGACGATCGACCCCTCGTTCATGATGATAACGCGGTCGCACAAGCTCTGTACGACGTCCATGTTGTGACTGCTGACGACGATGGTTCGGTCGTGTTCGTCGACGAGCGTGCGCAAGTCACGTTGGAGGTCGCGGGCCGCCTCCACGTCGAGCCCGAGCGTCGGTTCGTCCATGAAGACGACCGGCTTATCGCGCGCCAAGGAGATGGCGAGTGAGACCTTCTGTTTCATCCCGCGCGAGAGGTCCTTGACGACCTCGTTCGCCTTGTCGGTGAGCCGCAACTGCTCCAACAACTCGTCGTGTTGGTCTCGAACCGTCTTCGGGTGGATTCCCTGCAAACTGGCGAAGTAGTCGAGGTTTTCCCGCACCGTCAGCCGCCAGTACGCGTTTCGATTGCCTTCGAGGACCGCGCTGACGTTCTCGTACGCGCCTCGGTAGTCGTCGTGAACGTCGACGCCGTTGATGTGAACCGACCCGTCCGTCGGAATCAGCAGTCCGAGCGTGGACTTGATGGTCGTCGTCTTCCCCGCCCCGTTCGGTCCGAGAAGCCCCACGATGGTGCCGGACTCGATGTCGAACGAGACGTCATCGACGGCGGTGATGGCGTCACCATCCCGCGTCGAATACTTTTTTGTCAGATTTTCCACACTCTCGGAGGTGTCGTCCGCGGCCGAATCGGACGGCGAAGGAGTGTGGTCAGTGTCCATTTCGAGCGTGCCCATTAGTACCAAAGAGGTTTAGTAACTTACTTTTGAAAGTTTCGATGGTGAATACGATTCCTCCACCGAGTGATTAAAACAGTGCATCGGGCTGGTTTCAGCGGCGCTCCGGGAGGATTAAGTACCGGCCGGGGCTACGGCCCAATAGTAATGAGCGCCGGGATAACTATCTCCTCGATGTCTACGTACGCCATTCTCGGTTGTGGGAGCGTCGGCTACGCCGTCGCCGAGGAACTCGTTGCACAGGGGAAGGAGGTTCTCATCGTCGACAGGGACACCGACCGCGTTGAGGCGCTCCGTGACCAGGATTTGAACGCACAGGGGGGAGACATCCGCGAGGAATCGGTCGCCGAAGAGGTCGGCGACCGCGACGTCGTGCTCATCCTCTCCTCGGACGTCGCCGCGAACAAGGAAGCCGTCTCGAACCTGCAGGCACGTGGCGGCGAACGGTTCACCGTCGTCCGAGCGAGCGACCCGGTGTCGGCCGACGAACTCACCGAGATGGGTGCCGACGTGGTTATCAACCCCTCGTCTGTCATCGCCAACTCCGCGCTTCGGTCGCTCGAAGCGGGCGAGTTGGAGTACAAGGCGCGACAGCTGTCCGGCGTCATCGAGGACACGTCGAAAAAACTCGCGGTGCTCACGCACGACAACCCGGACCCCGACTCTATCGCCAGCGCCGCCGCGCTCCAGACCATCGCCGAAAGCCTCGGCGTCGAAGCGGACATCCTCTATCACGGCGAAATCGGGCATCAGGAAAACCGCGCGTTCGTCAACCTGCTCGGCATCGAACTCCTCCAACGGGACGAGGTTGACGTCGAGAGCTACGACACGTTCGCCCTCGTGGACCACATGCGGGCGACGCAACCCGAACTCGACTATCCGGTCGATATCCTCATCGACCACTACGAACCCGATTCGGAGTACGAGGCGGAGTTCTCCGACGTTCGCCCGAACGTCAGTTCCACCTCGACCATCATGACGAAGTACGTGCAGGAGTTCGACATCAACCTGAGCGAGGAAGTCGCCACGGCGCTCCTGTACGGCATCCGGGCGGAAACGCTCGACTTCAAGCGCGACACCACGCCCGCCGACCTCACCGCGGCAGCCTACCTGTATCCCTTCGCCAACCACGACACGCTCGAACAGGTCGAGTCGCCGTCGATGTCGCCCGAGACGCTCGACGTGCTCGCGGAGGCCATCACAAACCGCGAAGTACAGGGCAGCCATCTCGTCAGCAACGCGGGCTTCATCCGCGACCGCGACGCGCTGACGCAGGCCGCACAGCACCTCCTCAACCTCGAAGGCATCACGACGTCCGCCGTCTTCGGTATCGCCGACGACACCATCTACCTCGCCGCCCGGTCGAAGGACATTCGAATGAACATCGGCAACGTCCTGCAGGACGCCTTCGACAACATCGGCGAAGCCGCCGGTCACTCCACGCAGGCCAGCGCGGAGATTCCGCTCGGCATCTTCACCGGCATCGAGACGAACGAGGACAACCGTGATACGCTCCTCTCGCTCACCGAGGAAGCCGTCAAAAAGAAACTGTTCGACGCGATGGGCGTGGATGGAGAAACGAACGGAAATTAGACGACCGCTTCTTCTTCGCCGTCTTCGGATTGCTTCAGTCGTTCCACGACGTCGTTGACGAGGATGACGTCGCCGACCGCGCGTACCCACCGATACGGGATGATGACGCCGCGTCCGCCTTGAATCCGCTTGCCGAACAGTTCGTCGTTGATGCCGCCGAGCGCGAGGCCGGTCACGGCGATTTCGTTCAGGTCGAGTCGAACGTCGTCGACCTCTCCAACGAAGACGCCGTTGTTGGAGTACACCTCGCGGCCGACGAGCGTGGTGATTTCCTCTGGGGTTCCGTCCATATGAACGTGGATGGTATGCGCGGGCCTTAACTCTTGGCAGATACCGTATCGAGGACATCTCCGAACGCGTCCAATCCCTCCTTCACCGTCGCCGTATCGAGGCCGAGACTCAAGCGGAAACGGTCGCTATCGTCGAAAAAGCGCCCCGGAACGACGAGAATGTCCTCCTCCCACGCGGCCGCCGAAACCTCGTCGCCGTCGGCCGACTCGTGGGCGAAGAAACCGTAGGTACAGCCCGATGGAACGTCCCCGGAGAGGTCGTCGCGTTCGGCGACGAACGACGCGAGGAGTTCCCGGTTGGCCTCGATTCGCTCGCGCGAACCGTCCGCGAGGTCGGACTCGGCGTACAGTGCACGGCGGGTGAGGGCCATCCCGGGTGCCGAAATCGCCGGAACGTGGAACATGACCGACCGCGCACGTGAGACGAACTCGGCGTCGGCGACGAGCCACCCGACTCGAACCGGCCCGAACCCGAGGAACTTGGTCATCGAGTTCGTGACGACCGTGTTCGGGAGGTCGGCGGCGGTCGGGCCGCCGAACACGCTGGCCTCGCCGTTCGCACAGAAGGGTGCGTACACCTCGTCGACGAGGAGGGTCGCGTCGTTGTCGGCGGTAATGCGGCTCGCCTCGGCGAGCGTCTCTCGACTCGCCCCGCGTCCGCTCGGGTTGTGACGGTTCGTGACGACGACACAGCACGTCTCCTCGTCCATCGCCGCTTCGATTCGTCCGGGGTCGAGTTCGTATCCGTCCTCTTCCGGCCGTCGGAACCGGTCCACCGTGGCACCGAGGCCGTCGGGCGTCGCCACCAGCGGTTCGTAGCCCGGTTTTTCCACCATCACTCGGGGTCCCGATGCTCGTCGTCCGCCTCGTCTGTCTCCTCGTCCGCGTTCGCGTCGCCGATTGCTGCCGCTATGGCGACGAAGTTGGCGTGGGTCGCCCCGGCCGTGACGAGGACATTCTCCGTCCCCACGTCGTAGGCGTCGGCGATGATGGTTTCGAGGTCGAGGTCGTCCGGTGGAGACGGGAGGGCTTCGAGTTCGGGCGGGACGATGCCGTCCGGTTCCGGGACCGTCCGCCGAAGGTCGCTCGACCCGAGGTCGTGGGTCGCGGCCTCGGGACGACCGGTAATCCACTCGAGATAGTCGATATGGGGGAACATGGCGGGGGCTACGAGTACGAGGGTCTTAACGTTCGGGAAGGGTGCAAAGCGCGTCGCCGAAGGAATCAGTCGGTTCGTATCGCGTGCGGCATCGACATCGCGTTCGCCGCGAGCGAGTCGAACCGGTCGCGGGCGTCTTCGGCCATCGGATAGACCCCGTGGTAAGGGTCGGGGTCGTCGTCCACCCCGGTAACCGTTCGGATGGCGTCCGCGATGGACTCGTAGTTGTCGCCGACGATATCGCCGACCAGCGTCGGCACGCCTGCCCGCTCACAGAGTTCGCGGGCCGCGTCCCGCCCCACGTACACCCGTTTCTCCTCGCGTTCCGCGAGCACCAGCGCGAACGGCGTCTTGTCGAACTGAGCTTCGAGAAACGACTGGGCGGCGTCGTCGTCCCACGGAACCGCACCCACGCCGCGAACCCGTCGGAGCGCGGACGCGGCGGCCGAGCAAAACGGACAGTCGCCGTCGAAGACGAGCACAGCGCGATAGTCGGTCATGCGATTCGGCGTACGTGATTTTCGCGGAAAAGCGTTCTCGCACCGAGAACAGGAGAGTCGAAGGGAAACCGAGCGAACGAGGAGAGCCGCGAGCGCGTTCGTCCCTCACCGCTTCGAGCGTCCGGGCGGTTGGTCGTGTTCGGCCCGAACGTCGAGCATCTCCTCGTACTGGCAAGCTTCGAACGCGAGGTCCGAACGCGGTTTCGCGGTGCACGGCAGAATCATGTCTTCCTCACGGTCCTCCTCGTAGTAGCGCCGGGCGTCCGACTGGTCCACGTCGCCGGAGAGCAGTTCGGCGGCACAGGTCGTACACCACCCCTGTTGGCGGTCGGCGGGGAGCCACACGCCGCTCTCCCGCGCGGCGGCGAGGAGGTATTCGTCCTCGGGCACGTCTATTTCCACCGTTTCGCCCGCCTGCTCCACGTCGCACTCCTCGGGGACCTCGATTTCGACGGTGTAGGAGCTCACGGGAGTACTTACGAGCGAAGAAAAATGTGGGTGTCGGCCTTCGTGGTTCCCTACGCCGACTCGTTGAAACTGTGGTTCTTGGAGTACGGCGCGTCGCCGGGTTGGTCCCGGACGAAGTGACCGGCCGGGTTAACTTCGTCGTCGCGCTCCATCGAGAGCAGTTCGATGAACCACGCCTCGTGGTCGATTTCTTCCTGCAGAATTCGACTGGCCATGTCGTACGTCCGCGGGTCACAGCCCTGGGTCATGTCACAGACTTCGGACCACGTTCGAATCGCACACCGCTCGGCTTCGAGAAGGACTTCGAGGATGTTCTCGGCCGTCGGGTCGTCCGGCAGTTCGGCGTGCGGACAGCTCGCGCGGTCCATGAAGTCGCCGATATCCACGGGGATGTGGCCGCCGAGTTCGTACACCCGCGGCATCACGAGTTCGAAGTGAGCACGGTCTTCGAGACGCGCGTCCTCGGTTATTTCCTTGTAGTCCTCGTGACCCGCGAGGTGGGTGCGGAGATTGGTGTAGTAGTAGTACGTGGAGAACTCCGCCCCGATGGCGTCGACGAGCGTCTCACGAATCGCTTCCGGGTCCCCACCCCGCTCCCGAATGACCTGCATGCCGACTCGGTCGCTCGTGTCGCCCGGTGATACGCTTCCGGCACCGTGTTTCCTGTCGTCTGACATAGTTTCTAACCTCCTCATAGCACAGGATTCCAATTTCCTTAAGATTTTCTTCTGAATACTGGCCAAAGTTTTCGAGTGAGCAAAATCATTTTGCATGTTATTCGTTTCGGCGGAGTTTCTCACCTCGGAACGTTACCGACCGGTAGTGGGAAGTGGAACGGAGAAATGTACGCGTTGAACGGTCTCCACCTCGATTACGGACGGCGACGAATTCACCCGTAATCGGTAATTACTCAAGAGGGTAGTTCGCATTGAACCATACACTTCCCGGTGGGCGACTGGCCGACGTGAATAACCGCCCACTTCCGGGAGCAACGCCCCCATACCGTCTGCTTTCTCTTGGGGTGAAGCGGGAAATTCCAATTTATTTCCTATAATTATCATTTAGAAAAAGCTATCCTCAGGCGGTCCCTCCGGACTGATGCGATGTCCGAAAGTAATGACACGTTAACGACGTACCTCGCGGAGAACCCACGAATGATCGGCGTGCTGTTCGCCATCTGCCTGCTGCTCACGCAGACCGGTAACGTGGCGGCGGCGGCGGGCGGAACGATTCGGTAATCACCGTTTTTACAGCAGTTCCAGATTTAATTCGGTCGACCACGTGAGGTCACCATCGACGATCACCGGTATCTGTTCGAGGCGGAGAAACTGAACCAGCGTCTCCTTGTCCACCGAGAACGTGCTCACCTCCCCGCCGCTCAAAAAGTAGGTGTCGATGTCGTTGATGAACGGAGTGAAGAGGGCACCCATCCCAGACTCGACCGTCGGATACGTCAGTATCCGCAGTTCGTAGCGCCCGTCGTTTCCGTCCGCGTCCAGATGGCAGACGAACGGTGTCCCGCTTTCGCTCTGGGCGATTTCGATGCTCCCGTCACCGACGACGATGTACTGATTACCGACCATCCGCTGGTCCCGAACGATGGTGAGCGCGGATCGAAGAGAGAAGCCCCGGTTCAGAAGTCGTGCGATGGTTCGACCGACCGCTATCGCGCTCTTGTTCGTGATTTCGCTGTAGGTGACGACGCCGCCGATACTCCCGGAGTCGATGAGTTCGAGGCCCTGCTCGTACGACCGACACCCGTTCAACAGGAAGGTATCGACCGCAACGCCGTCGACCGATCCGACGTCGAGTTTTCCGTCCCGACAGATGAAATGGCCGTCCTCTACGTGACCGATGTAGTGGAGGAAATCGGTTGGGGTGGCGAGTACCGACGCCAGTTCGTCCACCGAGAGGTTCCGATGAACGTCGATGTCGAACGCGAGTTCGTCCCGTTTCCCGTAGAGTGCGTCCCCCGCGTCGTACTCCGCGCTCATCTCCGGTTCGTTACACACCACCGTGATGTCGATACCGTCGGTCGAGGACGAGCGCTCCAATCTGTTCTCGAACGCGCGTTCTACCAGCTTGTTCGCGCCGATGGGCATCCCCTCGCCGAGCCACGCGCGTTCCAACGAATTCGTCGAGGTCGGCGCGACGTACCGGCCGGGGTCGGCGGGACGGTCCTCCCGTCGTGATCCTCCGCCGCGCAGAAAGCTGTCGATTGGGTCGGGAACCTCCGGTGCCGGTTCGTGGCGCTCGTCCTCTCTCGGCGACGAGATGAACGAAAGGTTGTTCACCAGATACGGAATCGACCGGACGTTGGCGATATCGTCCGTGACCGTCGTCGACAACAACCACGTCGGGACGTGCTCCCGAACGACGTCGAACGGAATATCGAGATACGTTTCGAGTTGCTCGGCGAGGTCCAGTTCGTACAACTCGTCGAACGAGAGGTCGAGAAGCGGTTCTATCACGCGTCGCTCGTGAAGCGGTATCCGATACAATCCCTCGGTCCGCGTCACACAGTCGAAAAACAGCGACTGCGCGAGAACCCGTTCGATTTCTCCCTCGTATCCCCGTTCGTGATGGTCGAGGGGGTGAACGAAGCTGCGGTCCGTCACGAGCCTCGGTTCGTCGCCCGGAACCACGGTCGCGCCGAGATAGTACGCGAGGGTGCTCGCCGAATATATCATCGGCAGTTCGGGCGGAAGCTCGATTCGGACCCCCGTCTCCGGCGGCGAGAGTTCGTCAGGGACGTGCAGTTCGTCCCCGAGTTCGATTCGAGGGGGATGGCCCCTGAGCGACGGGAGCGACCGTTCGCAGCTCAGCGTCTTCAACGCCGACCTGAACGTCGAAACAGCGGTCATCACGTCCCGTGGGTCCGTCGTCGTCGTCACCGTCGCTTCGGGCTGTTCGTGATAGGACCGCGCGCCGATTCGAACCCGCGTCTCCGTGCCGAAGTCGAACGCCATGTGCTCCGCCGACGACGCGAGGGTCATCTCGCCGGAGACGCGCAGGTAAATTCGGATGGGTGCGTTCAGTTCGACGAGGTACTCCCCGTCGGGAAACTGTTCGTACGAAAAATCCTCGACTTCCCGCAGGAAGGCCCCGTCGATACTACGGACGTGTGTGATGACGACGTACGGCAGCATGAGGCTGTCCGTCGTGACTTCGACCGCACTGTCCACCGGGAAGTGAAATTGGTCGGTATCCGTCGGTCGCGGGGCGACGGGGGCTGACGTTCGAATGGGGAACTGTCTCCGATGAATCGGGTCGACGACGGTTACTCCTGGGAAGTCCGAACTTCGGCGAAATATCGGCTTCATTACTGTTCTGTAGGTTGACTCGCTATGCGGTACTTCGCAGACATCTCATATTCTGACAAGGACCGACGGGCGGGAACCGTTAGAGGGGGAACCACGTGGTCGTATAGTCCGTGTCGTGTAGATGCCACCGTTGCATCGGACCTCGCGCACCGACCTTCAGTTCGATTGTTCCGTCGAACAGCGGTTCGACGGCTCGAACGGGTGCGGAGTCGTATGCGCCCGGGAAGAGATACTGACCCAAGCCGGACACGTCTTCGACGGTCTTCGTAACGTTTCGCACGAACTCCTCCACCGAGGACGCCGATTTCTCCTCCGAGAGGAACTGTAACGAATCGAAACAGAATCGAAGCTGACCCGGTTCGAACCCTTTTTGCCGATATTGGAGTTCGAAGATGTCGTCCACAATCGCGGTTTCGAACTCGTCGAGCGACCCGACGACCGGCGTCACGGACGGTCTGTTCTGTTGGTTCTGCGGTTGTACTTCCGTCGCGGAACGTACCGCCGCTTCGTAGGTGAGGATGTTCGCGTGGTCGGTGTCGGCGGTCGCGCGTTCGAGACGCGCCCGGGCCGTGTCCGTATCTCGTCCGTAGAGCGCGAACAGATGCGTTCTGCCGTACTCCGGCTCGCCCAAGAACTGAGCGCTCAACTCGTCGAAAACGTCGGCCGGAACGTCGCCCGTGAGCAGTACGTTCCCCCCGGACCGTTTCAGTCGCCCGAGCTCCGACTCGATTTCTATCGTTCCGTCGCTGCTGACCGTGACGTAGTGACCCGCGAACGTGAACGTCACTTCGCCGTTCGCGCGCGGC
Source organism: Haladaptatus sp. W1 (assembly GCF_001723155.1). Taxonomy (NCBI): domain Archaea; kingdom Methanobacteriati; phylum Methanobacteriota; class Halobacteria; order Halobacteriales; family Haladaptataceae; genus Haladaptatus; species Haladaptatus sp. W1. The sequence goes on along the minus strand of NZ_MEIH01000361.1, from coordinate 31,475 downwards.
GTTCCGTCGACGAGAGGTCGAAACAAGTCCTCCAGCGCGTCCGGGTCGATACGTCCGTACAGCGATTCTGGGACGTCGGTCGCACCAACCCGAGCTCGGTCCGCCATCTGCTGGACAATATACGTTCCCAGCGGCACCCCGCTCCCCCAATCGTACTGCAGCCTCGCCGGTTCCTCGACGCCGCACATGAACGGCAGGGCAGCATCATCCTCCATCGAACCCATAATCTGGTATCGGTAGTAGCTGAACGGCTAAAAGCGCTTGTGCTGGTTTTGCGTTATATCAACTAACGGTATCGAGATCCAACTCGATGAGAAACCGGATTCCGTACGGGTATCCCCCCATACGACCGTATACCGCACCATAGTAATCATCCAAATTACATCTATTGCGGACCCGATGAAGAACGAGCAACTGCCGGAGGATAGTACCATCATCGGGTGATTCATGCGTATTACTGTAGTAGAACTGGTATGGGCGATACATCGGACCGTGAGGAGGGGAGACTCATGGAGTTACTACGCTTCTTGGACGCGGTCGGTACCGAGTCGCTCACTTCCACGGAGGACTGGGTTTTCGAACTGCTCAAAGACGAACAACGGAGATACCTCGTCCTCTATCTCAGCGAACAGGAAACCCCGACACCGATTTCGCGGGTGGCGGCGGACGTAGCGAGTCGGTGTAACGACACGCCCGTGTCGAACGTAACGCCGTCCCAGCAGGAGCGAGTGCGCGTTCGACTCGAACAGGAGCACCTGCCACGGCTCGGGGACTACGGAATCATCTCGTGGTCGTACGGGGAGGACGTCGTGGACCCGATTCCGTCGCTGTTGAGCTCGGACGAAGAGTAGCGTTCCGTGGTTCGGCCCGCCAAAGATCGCTCGGCCGGGTCCCGTCGTGACATGCACGATGGACGAAACCGGTTAGAGCGTCCACTGCCAACCCCCTCGCAGTGCAGGACACCATCGACTGGCTTCGCGGGCGACGCTACTACGAGGGGCAAATCGCCCGTCACGAAACCGTTTCGGGGAACGACGGCGAGTTTCGGGACCTCCCGCTCGAATCGCGGTTGGAGTCGGCCCTCGAAAAGCGCGGCATCGACCGACTCTACCGCCACCAAGCCGAGGCAGTGGAGTCGGTCCGCGACGGGAAAAACGCCGTCATCGCCACGCAAACCGCGAGCGGCAAGAGCCTCGCCTACACGATTCCGGCGTTCGAGCGCGCGATGGACCACGGCGGTCGAACCCTCTACATCGCGCCGCAGAACGCTCTCATCAACGACCAAGAGGAAACGCTCTCCGAACTCGCCCGCGACTTGGGCTTCGGGAGTCGCGTCTCGGTAGCCCAGTATACCGGCCGACTCGACAAGAACGAAAAGCGGGCCGTACGCGACCGAATGCCGACCGTCGTGCTTACAACGCCCGACATGCTCCACTACGCCTTGCTTCCGTACGCGCATCGCCTGTGGGACTGGTTTTTCAAGGGATTGGAGACGGTCGTCATCGACGAAGTTCACGAGTACCGCGGGGTTTTCGGCAGTCACGTCGCGCTCGTCCTCCGCCGACTCGCCCGCGTCTGTGAGCGGTTCGACGCCGACCCGCAGTTCGTCTGCTGTTCTGCGACCATCGGTAATCCGGTCGAACACGCGAGCGCCGTGACCGGCCAGCCCGAACCCTCGTTCGACCTCGTGGACGAGAACACGAGTCGGACCGGACCGACGCACTGGCTCCTCTGGAACCCGCCGGAGTACGAGGACGACCGGTACGGCGGCACGAAGCGGCGGAAATCGAACCACGGCGAGACGAAGCGCATCTTCGCCGACCTCGTGGGACGGGACTGCCAGACGTTGGTCTTCACCCGCGCTCGACAGGCCGCGGAACGGTACGCTATGGAGAGCGCCGACGAACTCCGACGGCGAGGGAACGGCAACCTCGCAAACGACATCGCGGCGTATCAGGCGGCCCTGCGGAACGACCGCCGTCGGGAACTTGAGGACGGCCTCCATTCCGGGAAAGTCCGAGGCGCGTGGAGCACGAACGCGCTTGAACTCGGCGTCGATATTGGGGGACTGGACGCGGTGCTACTCGACGGCTATCCCGGCACGCGCATGGCGACGTTCCAGCAGGCCGGACGGGCGGGGCGGGGGACCGACCCCAGCCTCGTCGCGCTCGTCGCGGGCGAGGACCAACTGGACCAATACCTGATGGCGAACCCTGACGAGTTCTTCTCCGGCGACCCCGAGCGGGCGGTCGTCAACCCCGAAAACGCGGAACTGCTCCCCTCCCACGTCACCTCCGCGGCCCGCGAGACGTGGCTCTCGCCGGAGGACGAGGCCTATTTCGGCCCGAACTTCCCCGAACTCGTCGCCGACCTCGAAGCGCGCGGCGAACTCGAACGGCGGCAAACGAGCGGCGGGGTCCGCTGGGTGTACGACGGCGACGGAAGCCCCCAGCACGAGATGAGTCTCCGAACCATCGACGACCGCGAAATCGACCTGCTCGACCGTTCGCGGGGCGACGTCATCGCCTCCCTTCCGTTCAGCGACGCGCTGAACGACGCCCACCCCGGTGCGATATACCACCAGCAGGGCCAGTCCTACGAGGTGGTCGACCTCGACCTGTCGCGGGACGTCGCCGAACTCTCGCCGACGTGGGCGGACTACCACACGAAGACGCTGACGGACAAGGAGATAACCGTCGAGGAGGATTTGTCGGAGAAGGCGCTCCCGACCCGCGAGGACTGCACCGTCCGGTTCGCCGATGTGACGATGCGAAAGCGAGTCACCGGGTTCGAGCGCCGGGATGCAAAACGCGGCGAGACGCTGGGACGCGAGTCGCTCTCCCTGCCGGAACTCACGCTCCGAACCAAGGCGCTCTACTTCACGATTCCCGACGACCTGAAGCGCGAACTGCGGGCGATGGACGGCGACTTCAACGGTGCGATTCACGCCGCCGAGCACGGTATGATTTCGCTCTTTCCGCTCGAACTCCTCTGTGACCGCGGGGACATCGGCGGCCTCTCCACGCCGCTTCACCCGCACACCGGTACGAGCACGATTTTCATCTACGACGGTTACCCCGGCGGCGTCGGACTCACCCGAGAAGGGTACGAAACTGTCGAGTCGCTCATGACGAACACGCGGGAGATGCTTCGCGCGTGCGACTGCGAGTCGGGGTGCCCGTCCTGCGTGCAGTCGCCCCAGTGCGGGAACGCGAACGACCCGCTCGACAAACGACTCGCCGAACACCTCCTCGCCGACCTCACGGAGTGAGCCGCAACGCTTTTAGGCCGTCCTAAACCTAAGTTAGGTTAGCCTAAATATGGACGACATCCTCCGGCGAACCCGACGCGAAATCGAGGCGCTATCCGTCGAATCCGGTCCGTTCTCCGTTACCGCCGCCGAAACCGGCGAGTGTCCGACCCCCATCACCGGCACGCGATTCGAAACCCACGACGACGCCGCACGTGCCGCGGACCTCGCACGCGAGTATCGAAACGCCCTCCGCGACCACGACCCGGACCTGCCGACGTACCGCTTCGTCGTCACAGAACTCTCGACCGAACACCTCCAGATGGTCGGCGTCCGCGAGCGGACCGACGGCGTTCGCGCCAACGGACTCCCGCAAACACAGCGGTCCGTCACCGTCACCAGCGACCGCGAAGGTGCGTGGCTACGGATGGAAAACGCGCCGCTCGTCCACCTCGCGCGTGACTGTGGACCGGTCGGTGACGACGCCGTTGGCCGTCAACTCGACTCGAAACTCTGAGACGTCAGCGGATTTCCTCCCGAAGCTCCGGGATGAGGTCGAACTCCCGGTTCGTATCGCCCAGCACGAGTAGCGAAAAGTAGCCGAGATACGTCTGAATCGGCACGCGAACCAGCGCGAGCGCGAAGAGGAGGCAGACGACGTATCCGAGAACGAGCGCGCCGAACAGGACCAGCGCCACCGGATTCGAGAGCGTCGCACTGATGGCGGCGAATCCGCCGAACGCGACGACCAACAGGACAGCGAAGATGGCGAACGGAATCAACAGGAATACCGCGATGATACCGCCCGCGATGGAGACGAGAAAGCCTCCCGCGATAGCGAGGAAGAACTTGAGCACGAGGTAGACCCCGTACTGTTTCCACTCGCCGCGAAGCGTCGGCCAGAAGGCCTGCCAGCCCGCTATCACGCCTCGCTCCTGAAGTATCATCACGGGAACGACGAAGTTCGTCGTCAGCCCGTCCACGAGCGCGACGAACAGGGCGAGCAGTATGAACACGGGGATGAACACCAGCACCGTCCCGGCCGCGATGGATGGCGAACCAGCCGAAAACACCGGGACGGTGACGAGGATGAGGACGCCGATGGGCAGCACGACGACGAGAAAGAGGACGAGTCGAAACACGAACAGGCGAAGCCCCTGTCCGAAGTATCGACTCATGTATCGCCGAACGTGAACCTCCTGTGAGCGAAGCGACTCCACGAACGCGAATTCCATAACCGACCCGATGAGGGTGAACAACAGCCCTAAAAGGACGGCGACGATGATGACCGCCGCGACTACCATCAGAATCGTGTCGGTGGGTATCGAGACGTCACCGCCATCCGGCGGAATCAGGGGAGCCGAAACCGGGTCGTTCGACCCGGAGGAAAACTGCATGCCTCCTTGAAACGGGGACGCCGAACTGGCCCCTCCGAGGAAGAACACCACGATGGCGAGTCGAAGCCACGTTCCCGCGTCGAACGGGAAGAGGAACTCCCGCGTTCCCTCGATGGCGTCGTCCAGCGCTTCGACGGCGTACCATGACATACGTAGCTGTTGTGGGTTATGATAGTTAAACTACCGGACAGACCGACTCATAACGTGAGCGACGTACTCCTCGGGAAGCAGGAGGACGTTGTACGTGAACGTGGTCTGGACCCCAACGATCAGAAACGCGACGAGTCCGTGGAGCACGAACGTCAGGAGATAGCTGACGAGGAGGTTGCCGACGGTGGCGACGACGTGGACGAACGAGGTCGCTCGTATCTCCGTCGTCACGTTGGGTTCGACCGTGAATTCGCCGAACGTGAGGAACGCGAGGAAGGCGAACGCCACGACGGCACCGCCGACGTACGCGAACACCTCCGATGCGGTCGGCGTGCCGAAGCGAGTCAGAAGGAGTGCACCGCCGCCCCAGATAGAAAGCGTGTAGCCGTACGCCCGTACTTCCGAGAGCAGGTTTCTGGCAAGTCGGCGTCTCGGGTTCATACCCACCATTGAACCGGCTGAAAGAAATGCGTAGTGGGCTATTCGACGATTATATCATCGATATGTGAACTGACCGTCTGACAGAGGAGTTCCGCGAACCCGGTTTGGGAACTCCAGATGGCGCTTTCGCGCTCGCCGAGGATGCTGATGAGCACGGTATCGTCGTCCGCGATGAGGATGCGCCCTGCAGGGGCCCCCTCCGGCTTGTCGTGACGGACAACGAACCGTAGCCCATCGAATCGGTCCCGCAGCGACGGGTCCTGCGAGACGACGAGAACGTCGACGCCCGCAGTCGCCCGTTCCCGAAGTATCTCCGTGAGTTTCTCCGTGACCAGCGATTCGTCGTGAAGGCCGAAGACGATTCTCGATTCGGCTTCCGCCACCAACTGGCAGATTCGGCTGCTGACGGCATCCTTGCCGTCGACCGACCACACGTCTTCGCGCTCCTCGTCGCTATCGACGAACTCGTTTTTCGCCGATTCGAGGTAATCGAACGCGCGTTCTTGCGTCCGCTCGAACTGGTCGCGGAGGAGCGACTTCGCCGCCTCCAAACTCACCGGTCGATACTGAATCGGCTTGGACTGTTTTACCTCCACCAAGCCGTGCTCCTGGAGGTCTTCGGCCGCGCCGTACACCTGCGACCGCGGTACGTCGGTGACGCCGTGAATGTCCCGCGCGGTCCCGGTCCCCAACTTCTGTAGCGCGACGAACACCTTGGCCTCGTAGTTCGAGAGGCCGAGGTCGGTCAGTGCGTCGATGGCGTCAACTTCGTCCATGTCAGTCCTCACTTGGAGTTGGAGCACCTTCGGACTTCAGTTCGATGCTGCCGCGAGCGCCCGGTCCGAAGTAGCGCGTCCAGACGACGAGCAGACTCGGGAGGACCAACACGCTGGCGATGAACGCGTAGATGATGGTCAGTCCCGTGATGATGCCGAACTGCTGGAGCGCGGGCAGGATGGCGAAGGCGAGCACGCCGAAGCCACCTACGGTCGTCGCCGCGCTCCCCAACAGCGCGCCGCCAGTTCCGGTGAGGCTGACGTGCATCGCCTCCCACACCGAGCCCTGTCGTTCGAGTTCGACGTTGTAGCGCTCGGAGAGGTGGATGCTGTAGGCGACACCCAACCCGACGGTGAGGCTCGTAATCATGCCCGTCAGGACGTTGAACGGCATTCCGAGGAGGTACATCGTCCCCAGAATCCACGCGACACTGAACACGACGGGGAGCAGGGTGACCGCTCCAAGGGTCGCGCTACCTTCCGTGATGCGGTAGATGAGCATCAGGAACGCGAACACGGCGACCATCGTGATGACGAGGCTTTCGATGACCGTATCGAGCAGTTGGTCCTGCACGATTTCGAAGACGATGGACTGGCCCGTCGCGGTCGCGGTGAGGCCGTCGAAGTTGTCGGCGACCTCACGCATCTGGGTCGTGACCGCCGAACTCGACGCGCCACCCTTCAGCGAGATGGTGACGCGAAGCGCCTCGTAGTCGCCGTCCTCGCGGTAGATGACGCCAGCGGCGTCGTCGGGCGCGGCGGCGAATAGCCCGTCGTAAACCGTCTCCAGGTTCTTGTCGGGCACGCCGTCACCGTCCGTATCCGCCGCGGTGAACGTCTGATTGAACGTCTCGTTCTGTGCGGCGACCTGCTTCATCACCGACAGCGGGCTCTGAACCTGTGGCTCACCGTTCGAGAGGGTGAGCGTGACGTCCTTCTTCGCCGCCTGCTCTTCCGCCCGCTTGACTTGTTCGAGCGCGTCGTCACGGGTGATATCGCCCTCGACGAGTAGTTGAGCCTGAGAATCCTCCCTGACGAAGTTGTCGTTCACGAAGTCCAGGTTCTTCTTGGCGGAGTAGTTCCCGGGCTTGAACGGTTCCGGGAGCTGTTTCGTCCAGTGTGGTGGGCTACTGGCGAGGAAGTCCTCCTGCGAGAAACTCGTGTCCACTTTCGTCGCCCCGTAACCGCCCGCCGCGCTGACGAGCAGCGTGAGGACGATGACCACGAGCGGCGCTTTCCGCGCCGCGGTCGCGCCCACGGTCAGGATGCTTCCGAGCGCGCCGCCGCCGGTACCGAACGCGCGCTTTTTGCGGTTGAAGCCGCGCGATTCGAGGAACCCGTCGAGTTCCAGTTTGAGGGCGGGAATCAAACCGCCGAAAATAATCAGCGCCGCGATAATGCCGACCGAACTCACGATACCGAAGTCCTGAATCGGCGGCAGCGGGCTGACCAGATTCGAGAGGAAGCCGATGACCGTCGTTGCGGTCACCCACGTCAGGGCCGCGCCGACGCTGACGAGCGCGACGCGCATCGACCCGCGAACGTCCTCGTCGGGGTTCGTCTCCCGCTCCTCGCGGTGGCGCATGAAGACGTGAATCGCGTAGTCGATTGCCAGTCCGATGAGGAGGACGGGCACCGCGATGAACATCTGGTTGAACGTGATACCTGCCCAGCCCATGAAGCCGAACGTCCAGACGAGGACGAAGACGATTCCGAGGATGCCGAGCAGGATGTCGAGGACGTCACGGTAGGCGATGATGAGCGTCAGGATGACGAACAACAGCGCCAGCGGTCCGACGATGGCGAGGCTATCTGCCATCGACTGATTGATCTCCTCGCTGATGATGCCGCTCCCGAAGACGAGCGCCTCGTGGTCGAACTCCTCGTCCGCGATGGTCTTCATTCCCTGCTGGGTGGAGACGAGCACGTCGGAGGCCTGTCCCTCCATCGACGACTGGCTCTCCTGTTTCTGGAAGATGACCAACATCGTCGCGTTCGCCTCCGTCGACCCGGTGTCGTAGGACGTCGGCATGAACGCCAACGCTTGGCTCGCCATGCCGCCCGAACCGCCGCCGTCGTCGGAGAGCACGGCCTTCGTCAGCGAATCGATCTGCGACTGGTTCATCGACTGCAACTGGTCGAGTTGCTCGGCGAGCGTCGGCATCGAGCCGTTTTCGAGCGCGCTCCGCTTTTGCTGCAGTTTCTCGCTCTGCTCGCCGAGTTTCTCATACTCGTCCGCCAGTACGCCTTGGGTGCCGAGTTTGTACACCTTGCCGAACTGCGACTGGATTTCGCCTGCCTGCTGCTTGTAGGTCGATTCGTTGATGTCGCCCGACCGGTAGGAGGCGTTCAAGCCGTCGAGTTTGGCCTGCAAGCCGCGCGCCTGCTGTGCGGACTTGTTGAACGTCGCCGACTGCTCGGCCGAGAGGTTCGCGGTGGCTGTCGCCCGCACCTGTGAGAACTGGGCTTCGATTTTCGCCGACTGCTGGCGATACGATTCGTTGTCCACGTCGCCCGACTGATGGGACGCGTTCAACTGGTCGTATTTCCCCTGCAGCGCGCGCGTCTGATTCAGTGCGTCGCTCAGTCCGGCGGCCGTCCGGTTGAGTTGCTGGCTGCGCTGTTGGAGTTTCGCACCAGACGCTTTGAGCTCCGCGACCTTCTGCTGTTGAATCGCGGAGATGGCGATGACGTTCGCAACGCCGGTGGAGGCGGTTCCCTCCGCCAGCGTCTCATTGATGGTTTGATTGTCCCGAAGGCGCTGTTGGAACTGTAACGAGTTCACCATCGCTTCCTTCGACAGGACGTTATCGCCCTTGAGGATGACCTGTACGGTGGTCGTATTCTCGTTCCCCGTCGTGAAGTTCGAGTTGATGTAGTTCAGTTTCTTCGCGGCCGGACTGTCGCTCTGGAACTGGTCGAGCGACGAGGACTGCTCTATCATCGGCGCGCCCGCCCCGACGAGAATCGTCGCAACGAGAAGCACGGCGATGATGGCCCGACTGTGCTTGGTTACGTTTTCGAAAAGCCGGTCGAGAAGCGTCACGGACGCCCTCCTCGGCTATGTAGCTGTAATGCCATAGCTGTTGTTAGAATACTACTGACAGCCGCACCAAAAAGATGGAGGTTTCGGTTTCTAGTATGACATAAAGTCACAAACACATTTCCGGTACAACGAAGAAACGGTCCAATCAGAGCACGTACAGCACTCTATCGCGCGTTTGTGCCGGACGAAATCCGGACCGGGCGACGGCGGTATGTCCGGGGACGAGAATGGGATGGGTTCTCCGAGACGTGTCACTTTGTGAATTGCATATCTCCAACAACAAGTGGAATTTTCGTCAGTTCGCCATCAACGTTACCATCGTTCCCGATACAGAGAGAGACAATGGTAGATTTGCTCACCGTACTCCATCTCCTCGGTGGCGTATTCCTCCTGCTGATGAACGCATACTTCGTCGTCACCGAGTTCGCCATGACGCGGGTGCGGCAGTTCGACGAGTCCGAGTTCGAGGATTCGAAGGGATTGCAGCGCGCGTGGGATATGACCGACCGCCTCGAAATCTATCTCTCCGGGTGCCAAGTCGGCATCACCATCGCCAGCGTCGGATTGGGTGTGGTCGCCGAACCAGCGGTGGTGGCAGTGTTCCATCCGGTCATCGAAGCCGTCGGTCTCGGGGCGGCTCCACCGAAGCGCTCTCGGCGATCCTCGCACTCGCCGTCATCAACCTCCTGCACGTCATCGTCGGGGAGCAAGCGCCGACGTACCTGGGCATCGAGCGAACGAAGTTCGCGGCCCGATACGGGTCGGGCATCCTCTACTGGTGGACGAAACTGATGTCGCCGGTCATCATCCTCGCTGACAAGACCGCCAAGAGCCTCCTCTCCCTGTTCGGCGTCGAAATCGAACGCTCGTGGACGGAAGCCGAGGAATCGGACGGCGACGAGCGGAAAATCGTCAGCCGCGCCGACCTCCACCGCGAGATGGGCGACGTTCTCAGCGCGGTCGAGGGACTCCCGGAGGAACGCGAAGAGGAGATTCTGGCCGCGCTTCAAATCGAGCGCGTCCCGGTTCGTGACATCGTGATTCCGCGGGAGGACATCGTGGCCCTCTCGACCGACGACCCCATCGAGGAGAACGTCGAACGGATGGAAAAGAACCCGCTCGTCCGCTTTCCGCTCATCGACGGGTCGCTGGACGAGTTTCGGGGAATCGTCTACGCGCCGACCGTCATCGAACGGTACGACGAACTCACCTCGGGGAGGTCTCGCTGACCGACATCGCACACGACCCGATGACGGTCGCGGGCGATACGAGCGTCGCGGACGCCATCGACCTGTTTCAGGCGCAAAACCAGGAACTCGCACTGGTGTTGGACGGACAGGACGTCATCGGGTTGGTAACGGCGACGGACGCGTTCGAAGCCGTCCTCGGGGAGTTAGAGGACCCGATGGACAGGGAGATGGCCGCCTGAGGAATCGTTCGCCTACCGGTCGTGGAACTCTCGCGCTTGCTCGCGCGTCATCGTCTCCCACTCGCCGTCGTCGGTTCGAACCTGCACGTGTCCGTCGGGAATCTCCGTTTCGACCGTTTCAACGTGCGTTTCGAGGAGATGCGATTCGTACTGCTTCCACGCGGCCCGCTCTGACGGCGCGATGGCGACCCAACCGCACTCGTCTTGACTGCACCGAATCATTGAATGTCGTCACTCGCTACGAGGGATATAAGCCTTGAGAAACGTCGGTGACGGTCAGTGGCGGTCGGTGGGGTCTATTCGCCGCTCACGACCCGCGAGGAGAGGTCGCCGATGGTTCCCTTCACGGTGTACTCCGGCGTCTCGATGTGGATCATCGAGTCCGCCGTTACGTCCTCGAACTTGAGTTCGAGGGTGTAGGACCCGTCCGTCAGGATGTCCGTCGCTTCGTTCTGTCCGGTTTCGAGCTGTCGCGCCCACGCCGTCTTTCCGGCGAAGGCGGCGTCGGTGACGCCCGAGATGATGTACGCCACCGGATTGTACGACGTGTTGGAGCCGCGAATCGGGTAGTCCCTGTCGTGCCACTCCCAGAACCCCTCGTCGATGACGAAGACGTTCTCGTAGCCCTTCTGCATGAGTGCGGATGCTCGAATCGAAGAGAGATGGTGCGGACAGCCACAGTAACAGACGATGCGGTCGGATTTCGGCCAGTTCAGCACGGGGTCACGCTCCGGGGCACCACGGACGCCCGGTGCGGGACTCAACACGGCCCCGTAGATGTGCGAGGTCTTGTACTGTTTTGTGCCGCGAGCGTCGGCGAACCGCGCTTCCCCGCGCTTGTACCAGTTGTAGACGATATCTGTCGGGACGAGGGGGACCTCCTCACCGCCCTCGGATTTCGTGTCGAACGAGGACGGGTCGAAGCTCTTTTTCTTCGGCTTCTCGTCGAACTCCGGCGGATACCCATCGACGTTGCCGTCTTCGGGCATGGGATAACTCGAAGACCCCGAGCCACTGCCTCGATTGAGACACCCGCTCAATCCCGCGACTGCCACGGATCGAAGGCGCTCGAAGTGGCGCTGTCCGACTATCCGGACGCCGACGTGACGGTCCTGCACGTCATGGACCCCATCGGGTCCGGGTTCAACATCGTCGAGGTAATGCGACCGAAGTTCCACGACGGTGCCCCGCCGGGGTCCGTCTCGATAGAGTACTGGAACGAGTGGTACGAGTCGGCCCGAGCAAAGGCGACGAAGCTGTTCGACGAGGCACAGGAACTCGCGGACGAATTCGATGTCACGCTACGAACCGAGACCGAGTTCGGCGAACCGAAACACGTTATCGTCGAGTACGCCGAGGAGCACGATACGGACCGCATCGTTCTCGGGAGCCACGGCCGGGCCGGTGCCACCCGGCTCGTCCTCGGAAGCGTCGCCGAGACGGTCACCCGCCGGGCATCGATGCCCGTCCTCGTCGTGAAGTAGCCGCGATATCCGTCAATAGCTCTGCTACCCGTCACTCGAAACCCCTCTGCCAATCGCTCGATACCTCCCTTCCCGTCGCTCGATACCCTCATTCGAGAACGTACACGAGCGCCTCGTACGGCCGCAAGTCGAACTCCCGTATCGAGTCGCGGGACGCCGACTCGTAGTTGCCGATCAGCTTCTCCCAGCGGTCGTAGCTAACGTCGTTCGGAAGCCGAAACGTCGGTTCCCCGTCGAAGAAGTTCAGGACGACGAGGAGCGACCGCGACCCGTCCGTCGGCGTTCGGAGATACGCGTATATCTCGGGGTGGTCGTCCAGCAGTTGCGCGTAGCGCCCGTACACCATGACAGGGGTGGAGTGACGGAGGTCGATGAGGCGACGGTAGTACTGCAGTACGGAATCTTCGTCGTCGCGTTCCCGTTCGACGTTGACCTCGGGGTAGTTCTCACAGACCTTGATCCACGGTTCGCCGTCGGTGAACCCGGCGTTCCGTTCGTCCGACCACGGTATCGGCGTGCGGGCGTTGTCGCGGCTCCAGAAATCGACCGCCTCCCGAATCTGGTCGAACGTCGAAACGCCCCCGCTCCGCAACGCCAACATGACCTGTTGGATGGTCTCCTCGTCCCGATACTCGTCGAGTCGCTCGAAGGTCGGGTTCGTCATCCCGAGTTCGTCCCCCTGATAGACGAACGGTGTTCCGCGCAACGTAAAGAGGTACGTCGCCAGCATCTTCGCGGATTCGACTCTGTACCTTCCCTCGTCGCCGAACCGCGAGACCATTCGGGGCTGGTCGTGGTTGCCGAGGAACAGGCTGTTCCACGATTGCTCGCTGACGCCCCGCTGCCACGCCGCGGTCGCGTCGCGGAGTTCGTCGAGGTCCCAGTCGTCGAAGTCCCACGGCCCCGTATCCCCTCTGTCGATGTGTAAGTGTTGGAACGTGAATACCATGTCGAGGCCGTCCTCGTAGAACCGTCGCGCCTCCTCGACCGTGATGTGGGACGTCTCCCCCACGGTCATGATGTCGTACTCGCTGAGCACCCGGTCGTACATCTCCCGGACGTACTCGTGGACCCGCGGTCCGTCGATGAAGTACTCCCTCCCTCGTGGGGTCAAATCGGGGTCGCCGTCGGGGAGCGCCGACGGTTTGGAGATGAGATTGATGACGTCGAAGCGAAACCCGTCGCAGTCCTTTTCGAGCCACCAGCGGAGCATCTCGAAGATGTCCTCCCTGACGGCTGGGTTTCGCCAATTCAGGTCCGGCTGTTTCTGGTCGAACAGGTGCAGATACCACGCCTCGCGCCGCTCGTCGTAACTCCACGCCGGGCCGCCGAAAAACGACTCCCAGTTGTTCGGCGGGCTATCCGGGTCGCCGTCGACCCACCAGTAGTACTCCCGGTAGGGGTCCACCCCTCGCCGCGACTTGCGGAACCACTCGTGTTCGTCGGACGTGTGGTTCGTCACCATGTCCATGATGAGGCGAATCCCTCGCTCGTGGAGTTCGTCGCGCAGCGCCTCCCAATCCTCCATCGTCCCGTAATCGGGGTGTATCGACCGGTACTCCCGAACGTCGTAGCCGCCGTCGACGAGCGGCGAATCGTACACCGGGTTGAGCCACACGACATCGACGCCCAACTCGTCAAGGTAGTCCACCTTTTCGCGGATGCCTCGCAAGTCGCCGATGCCGTCCGCGTCCGAATTGTAGAAGCTCCGAGGATAGATTTGGTAGACGACGGCTTCCTTCCACCACGCACTGTCGCGCCCCATGGTGGGTGTTCACCGTCATGTGCCTTGAGAGCGGCGACGAGCGTCGTCTACTCTCCGTTCGCCACTGACCGACGTCATCTACTCTCCTTATCCGCTCGCAGTCGACCGATATTACCGATATCCGTTAGTTCGCGGCGCAGTTGTTCGGCCCCAGTTCGAGGGACTCGACGTCGCCGCCGGGTTGTTCTTTCCCCCAGTTGATCTGCTTTATTTCGTTGTAGTTCGCGGGTTCGTCGGCGAGGCTCTCGACGATGGTCTCGACGAAGGCCGTCTCGTCGTCGGCCTCGACGTAGCTGAGGAGTTCGTTGGTCGTCTCCTCCTGCAGGTGTTCGAGGTTCGTGGCGAGCGGGCGCATCTCCTCGTCGCTGAAGTGACCGGGAAGGACGAGCGTCTCATCGTCGCGGTCGGTGAGGCGGTCGAGGCTGTCGAACAGTTCGCTCGCGGCCTCACGAACGGCGTCCTCGGCTCCGTCTTCGAGGTCCGGCCGACCGACGCTCCGGAGGAACAGCGTGTCCCCCGAGAGGAGCGCGTCGCCGAATTCGAAGGAGACGCTCCCCGGCGTGTGGCCGGGCGTGTACACGACGTCGAGGGAGCGGTCGCCGACGGAAATCTCGTCGCCGTCTTCGAGTTCGACCACTTCTTCGAGTTCGCCCGCGTCGTCGTCGTGGAGGTAGTACGGAACGTCGAGTTCGCCGGAGAGCCGTCGTGCGCCGGAAACGTGGTCCGCGTGCGCGTGCGTGTCCGCGACGCCGACGATATCGAGGTTCCGCTTGTCCGCGACGGTCAGGTACTCGTCGATGTACTGGGTCGGGTCGACGACGACGGCCTCGTCCTCGTCGTGGACGAGGTAGGAAACGCACCCCGTTCCGGGACGGACGACCTGAACGACGCCATCCGCCACGTCGAGGTCGTACTGCCGGTGGACGCGCCCCCAGCCGTTCATTCCGTCCTCGATGGATTCGGCGTCGTAGCCGTGCTCCCGGAGGAACTCGGCGGCGCGCGCCGACGTGATTCCGCCGACGCAGACGATGGCTATCTCCTCGTCCTCGGGAATCTCGTCGAGATTGTCTTCGAGCGAAGAGTAATCGAATTCGAGGAGTTCGTCGTAGATGGGTAGGTTCGTACTGTCCGGAATCCGCCACTCCTCGTAGTCTTCTTCCCGTCGGACGTCGAGGACGTACAGGTCCTCGGCGTCGTCGTCCTGTACGCGTCGTGCGACCGTGGACGGCTCGAAGTTAGTATTGCTCATTTCATACAATACTATTTTCTCTATCGACTTAAACGCAATGGCATCGGTGAGACACGCGGTCCGTCGGCTACCGGTGTTGTGTGGAACGGCGCGAAACGGAAGGGAGAACCGAGGTTTGAGAGGAATGAGGTTCCGGATGGGGCCGCGTTTCGTTCGGAATCGCGGCGACCGTCCGGTGGTAAGCGTGGTCTTCGGTTTTAGTTGGTAAGCGCTTCTTCGCTGGCCGCGCAGTTGTTGGGGCCGAGTTCGAGTTCGAAGGCTTCCTCGTCGTCGGGGTCCTGCTGACCGAGGTTCGTGGCGATGATGTCCTCGTAGTTCGCCGGTCGCGGCGGCATGTCAGCGACGATGAAATCGACGAACTCGTCTTCGTCCATCGTGAGCGCGTCCATGCGCTCCGTGAGGTCGCCGAGTTCCGCGGTGTACGTGCCGTCGTCGTTCGGCGTCGCCGCGTCGCTGAAGTGGGCGGGCGCGATAGCCGTGTCGTCCGACAGCGGCAGGACTTTCTCGTTGAGGCTCTCGTAGAGGATTTTCGCGGCGTTCTTCGCCGCCTCGGGGTCTTCGAGGTCCGGGCGCGCGACGCTCTCCGTGAACAGGCCGTCGCCGGTGAACAGCACGTCGCCGACGTGGTACGCGGTCATTCCGCTCGTGTGGCCGGGCGTGTGAACGACCTCGATTTCGACGTCGCCGACGGTGAGCGAGTCGCCGTCTCGAACGGTTTCGAAAGGCTGGTCGTACTCGACGCCGCGGTCCACCGCGGGCTTCGGGAGCACCGCTTTCGCGTCGGTCGCCGCCGCGACGTCACGAATCCCGGAGATGTGGTCCGCGTGAACGTGCGTGTCGATGGCGTACTTCAGGTCCGCGCCGAACACGCGTGCGTCCTGGATGTACTCCTGCGAGAACGCGCGGAGGGGGTCGATAACCGCCGCTTCACCGTCGGAGACGACGAGATATGCGAGACAGCCGCTCGACGGCCGTCGGTACTGTGCGATGGTCGCGTCGACGTCCACGTCGAGTTCCGTGTACTCGTAGATGCGCGCCCATCCCTTCATGCCGCGTTCGAGGTGTTCGACGTCGTAGCCGTCGTCTTCGAGGTGCTCCGCGACGAGTTCGCTGGAACCACCCTTCGCACAGAGGACGGTGATACGCTGGTCGTCCGGGAGGTCGTCGTGGAGGTCCTCCGGGATGCCGTCCAGCAGTTCGAAGTAGGGGTAGTTGACGATGCTGACGGTCTCCCCGTCGATGTGCCACTCCTCGAAGTCGCCCTCGGAACGCGCGTCGAGGATAAAGACGTCCTCGCCCGCGTCGATGCGGTCTTTGAGTTCTTCAGGAGTGGTCGCTGCGACCGGTTCGTCGGTGGTTGCTTCGGTCATTGTCACTCTCGTCTATCTCCCGCTACCAAATAAGGCTTTTCATGGTTATCCGCATAATACACAATACTATCAAGTCAAAAACCGGATTTAGAAGGGCATAGTGACAATCGTGCGTGTGTTGGGGGAAATGGTTGTGTCCAGTGCACGAACTACTACCGACACGTTTTTCATACCCCATCCAGTATTGGGTGATGACGTCAATACTATGACCGAGTACGAAATCACGGAAACACTCGATGTAAAGGGGCAGAACTGTCCGATGCCCGTCGTCAAAACGAAGCAGAGTATCGACCAGCTCTCCGAAGGGGAAGTCCTCGAAGTACTCGCTACGGACCCCGGCAGCATGAGCGACCTCGGTGGCTGGGCCGACACGACTGATGGTGTCGAACTCTTCGACCAACAGGAAGGCAACGACGTGTACAAACACTACGTCCGCAAAACGGAGTGAATCTCTATGGATAAAATCGGAATCATCGTCGACAACGACAGCCCGAAAAGTCTCGCGATGGCGGTCAACCTCGGACACACGGCAATCGCGTCCGAAACCGAAGTCCTCGTCTACTTCACCTTCGACGGACTGACCCATCTCCTCGAAGGCGAACAGGACCTCTCCGAAATCGAGGACCTGCTTGACGCCGGAATGCCGAACCCCTACGACCTCCTCGACATGCTCGTCTCCGACGGCGGCGACCTCGTTACGACCGTCGCCTGCACGACGACGCTCGACATGCTCCAGTGGGACAAGGACGCGATAGACGACTCTCTCACCACTAAATTCGCTGGCGCGGCGACGTTCCTTGAAGAGGTCGAGGACGCGGACCAGGTGTTCACGTTCTAACGACGAACCGACCACCTCACCTACACACTCACCCCGGACGGCGCAGCGCGTCCCGTCGATTCCCCTCAACCCCCCTCGACGTCGGTCGGTCGCTCGAAGCGTGCCATATACTTCCACCGACCGACGCCGGACGGGATGGCGCTTCAACGCGCTTCCACCTCCTTCGAAGACCTCCGATTTCTTCGATTTTAACTGTCCCGCGCCCGTACCCACTGGTATGACCGACTGGACCGCGGAACTGGAACAAGAGCGAGCGGAAAAGGACGAGTTCTTCGCAAAGCACCCTCGCTCGCCGATTCCCGTCGGCGAGCGCGAGTCCTTCGACGGTCTCGACTACTATCCGCCGGACGAGGACCTTCGGTTCGAACTCGAACTGGCCGTGTTCGACGACCACGAGGAGATAACCGTCGAGACGACGCAGGACGGCGCACAGGGATATCTCCGATGGGGTGAGTTCCCCTTTACCGTCGACGGAACAGAGTGTACTCTGACCGCGTTCAAAGCGGAACAGGGAGAAGAACGGCTGTGGGTTCCGTTCCGCGACGAGACGAGCGGAGAGGAAACGTACCCGGCGGGCCGGTACCTCGACCTCGAATCCGAGGACCGCACCGCCGACGGGAAATGGATTCTCGACTTCAACCGCGCGTACAGCCCGTTCTGTGCGTACTCCGAAGCCTACGAGTGTCCCCTCGTTCCGATGGAGAACTGGTTGGACGTTTCCATCGAAGCGGGCGAGCGGTTCGACGAGCACTGACGGGAACGGTCGTCGTTTTCCCCCGAGCGCGCCAAAGCATTCAGTAGTCAGCCCACCGAAGGGGTATTCATGACGGGGGAGGAGGGGGACACATCGGTCACTCGGCGCGGATTTCTCTTCGGTTCCACGGGGGTCGTGGCGGCCGGGGCGACCGGAGCGTCCGGAACGGCAGCAGCACAGAACGAAAGCGGCGGAAACCAAAGCGGCGGAAACGCGAGCGGGGGTGGCGGCGGCGGACCGACGCAGACGGTCCAAGTGGGCCCCGGCGGGGACCTCGTCTTCGACCCCGATTCGATGACGATATCGCCGGGAACGACCTTGGAGTTCGTGTGGGACTCGGACAACCACAACATCTTCGTCGAAAGCCAACCCGACGGCGGCAACTGGGATGGCACGCCGGGTGGTCAGAGCAAGGTGTACAACACCGGCTATACCTACTCTCACACGTTCAACACGGAAGGGGACTACGAGTACTACTGCGTGCCGCACAAGAGTGCTGGCATGACCGGTTCCATCACGGTCGGTGCCGCGTCAGGGCCGTCGGAACCCGCAATATCGAATGACGCGAAGACGCTCGGTATCGCCACGACCGGTGCACTGGCGTTCACGCTCGGGATAGGGTACTTCTTCCTGAAGTACGGCGGGGACTACGGCGAGTCCTGAGACCGCCGTTCCCCTGCCACGGAACGACGGGAGTGAGGGAAAGCGGTGAGGAGGAGAGCGCGGACGACGGTCGGTGCCGCCTCAGTGGCTTTCGACTTGCTGTCGAATCTCCTCGGGGACGCTCGGGTCTTCGAGCGTGGTCGTGTCGCTCAATTCCCGGTCGTTGCTGATCTCCGTGAGGAGTCGGCGCATTATCTTCCCGCTCCGCGTGTACGGGAGGACGGTGACGAATTCGACGTTCTCTGGACGGGCGAACTTCCCTATCTCCTCGCTCACCGCGTTTACCACTGCTTCACGAATCTCCTCGCTCGATTCCGCGTCTTCCTTCAGGACGACGTACGCGTCCGCGACCTGCCCTTTCTCGGGATGGTCCCGCGGAGCGACCGCCGATTCGGCGACCTGTGGCACCTCGACGATGGCGCTTTCGAGTTCCATGCTTCCCAGGCGGTGCCCAGCGACGTTCATCACGTCGTCGAGTCGGCCGAGAACGCGGTAGTATCCGTCCGCCGCTAGAACGGCGCTATCCCCTGCCTTGTACACCCAGTCGTGCCAGTCGTCGCTGTCCGTCTCCGAGAACGTCTCCCAGTACTCGCTGATGTAGCGCTCGTCGTCCTCGTAGAGCGTTTGGAGCATCCCTGGCCACGGACGGGAAAGCACGAGATACCCGGCTGTTCCCATCCCCGGTTCGATTTCCTCCCCGTCTCCGCCGAGGATGGCTGGGGATATCCCCGGCATCGGTTGACCGACGCTTCCGGGTTTCATATCGGCCAGCGCGGGAAGGTTACTGATGACCACGCCGCCGGTTTCCGTCTGCCACCACGTGTCGATGATAACGGCGGACTCCTTCCCGACGTGTTCGTAGTACCAGCGCCACACCTCCGGCTGTATCGGTTCGCCGACCGTCGTGAGGTGCTTGAAATCGAAGTCGTAGGGCTGGAGATGCTTTTCACCCCACTTCATGAACATGCGGACGGCCGTCGGTGACGTGTGGAAGATATCGACGTCGTAGCGTTCGGCAATCTCCCAGACCCGCCCCCGGTGTGGGTGGTCGGGTGCGCCTTCGAACATCACCGACGTCGCGCCGACCGCCAGCGGCCCGTACACGATGTAGGAATGGCCGGTTATCCACCCGATGTCGGCGAAACACCAGTACGTGTCCGTCGGATGAATATCGAAGAGGTATTTCGCGGTCCCCGCGACGTAGCTCAGATAGCCGCCGGTCCCGTGTTGTGCGCCCTTCGGCTTCCCGGTCGTGCCGCTGGTGTACATGAGAAAGAGGATGTCGTTGGCGGCGCGCGACACCGGGTCGATGCGCTCGCCGTGGTGGTCCGCCAAGCGATCGGCGACGAGGACGTCCCGGCCGTCTTCGAGGTCGGTATCCGGGTGAAGTTCGTCTTCACGCGTGAAGACGAGGACCGTATCGATGTCTACTGTGTCGTCTTCGAGCGCCGCATCGGCCTTCCGTTTGTGGTCGAGGAACTCTCCTCGGCGATAGTATCCGTCGATGGTGACGAGATAGCGGCTGTCCGCGTCCGCGAGTCGATCGGCGAGCGCCGGTGCGGTGAATCCGGCGAACACCTCGCTGTGCGGCGCGCCGATGCGGGAACACGCGAGCATCGCAACGGGCAGTTCGGGGACCATCGGAAGATGGAGGGTAACGATGTCATCCTTGGTGACGCCGACGTCCCGTAACACGGCGGCGAACTCGTTGACCATCCGGTAGAGGTCCTGATACGCGATTCGTCGCGTCCCGCCCGGCTCACCCTCCCAGAGGAGCGCGGTTTTGTCCCCGTACGAATCGAGATGTCGGTCCACGCAGTTGTACGACGCGTTGAGCCTGCCGCCGCCGAACCACTCGTAGAAGGGTGGGTCGCTTCCATCGAACACCGTTTCCCAGTGTTCGTCCCAGTCCAACAACCGCGCGTACTCCTCGAATCCCTCCGGGAAATCCTCGAATCGTTCGTAGACGGCCGGGTCGCTGACGTTGGCCTGTCCCACGAACGCCGGTGGTGGTCTGTAATACTCCTGTTCCCCCAATCGTGCCTCGATGGTATCGGATTCATTCCCCGACATCGTGACCCCCGCACGACTTCTAGCGAGAGTCAATAATAAATGATTGTGTAAGTACGTGCTGCGTGCGTCGTGAACTCGTTGGCGTCCCTGCACTCTCATCGGTGATACGGGTCGATGGTGCTGGGGAGCATCTTCAAGTGGTTGAATCGCAAGGATTCAGAGAAGGACGCCGTTTCACTTCGTCCCGAACGCCCGTTCCGGCCCACGTATGATAGAAATCGACGGTACCGTCGGTGGCGGCCAACTGCTACGAACGGCGCTTAGCCTCTCGGCCGTCACCGAAACGCCGTTTCGAATGACCGACGTTCGAGGGTCCCGTCCGAATCCCGCCTCAAACCACAGCACGTCACCGCGGCCGATATCATGGCGACCATCTGCGCCGCCGACGTCGCGGGCGCACGACTCGACTCGTCGACGCTGACTTTCCGACCGGGTACCGTTCGCTTCGACCCGATGGCCGTGGACATCGGCACCGCGGGGAGCATCACCCTTCTCTTAGACACCGTGCTCCCGATAGCGATGGCCGCCGACGAACCGTTCCGGATGACCGCCGTCGGCGGCACCGACGTGAAGTGGGCACCGACGATGGCGTACTTCCGACGCGTGAAACTGCCGCTCCTCGCCCGGTGTGGGCTTGACGCTGACGTCGACTGTACGAAAACCGGCTTCTATCCCGCGGGCGGCGGGGAGGCGATACTGCGAACGACTCCGGGGCCGCTCTCGACGCTGGAAATCGAGCGGCGGGGCGAACTCGAACGGGTCGAAATCCGTTCGAAAGCGGCGACGGAACTCGCGGACCGGGCGGTCGCGGAGCGACAGGCGGAACGCGCGCGGAAACGGCTCGACGACGCGGGCTGTACGGCCGAAATACGGCGTGTGGAATACGTCTCCACCCGCTCGCTCGGCTCGTCGCTGTTGTTGTGCGCGGTGTACGATCAGTCGGTCGCCGGGTTCGATTCGGTGGGCGAACGCGGGCGAACCTCGGAGGAAGTCGCGAACGACGCGTTCCGCCGGTTCGAAGAGTTCCACGCCGGTGGTGCTCCAGTGGACGAGTACATGGCAGACCAGGTAATGACCGTCCTCGCGCTCGTCGGCGGGACCGTCCGTATTCCGACCGTCACCGCACACGTTCGAACGAATCTGGCCGTCATCGAGAAGTTCGGGAGCGATATGTCCCTCACCAGCCGTGATGACGGTACGATTCTGCTCGAAGCGTCGCCGCATCCCGCCGTGCGGACCTGATGTGGGACAGCACAGTCCGCGCCCGTTCACCGCCGATGACCGAACGGCAACAGGTACACCGGGTCGAGCTCGGCGGGTAAATCGAGAGTCCTCTTTACACTCTCGTCGGAAAACGCACCGACGGGACAGGTACACAAGTCGTGCGCCTCGCACACGAGCTGGACGTTTTCGGCGACGTGCCCGGCCTCCATGTACACGTACCGAGTCCCGTGGTCGGGGTACTCCCGTCTCGTTCGCTCGAAATCGGCGGTGACGACGAGCACCGCGGGGGCGTCCCGCACGACCGCCTGCCCGCCCGCCGCGCTCGTGAGCGCCGACCGAACCGAGGCGTCGCGTATCCGTTCGAGGGAGTGGCTCGGCGGGTCGTACCGGAAGACGCCGGGCGGGAGCGCCTTCGCCCCGTCGGGACCGACGTCTAGAAAGAGAGTGAGCGGATAGGTGGCCCCAGCGCTCGGTACGGCGCGCATCTCGATGCCGTCCCTCGTGTGCGTCACGCCTTGCGCCGCCCACAGGACGCGCGACGCGTCCTCCCGCGACACGGGTGCCGCGCCGAACGAGCGCCGACTGGCCCGCCGCGCGATGGCGCGGTCGACGCTGACCGTCCCATCTGGCTCGGGTTCGGGAAGTGTGATGGAACTCATCGAACGCTGTTCGGGACGCGTGCGGAAATAGCCTCGTCCGTCACTCCCGATGGTGGACCGTGAGGACCGGCACGTCGCTCGTTCGGACGGTCCGTTCCGTGACGCTGCCGATGAGATACCGGTCGAGTCCGGTTCGGCCGTGCGTTCCCATCGCCACGAGGTCGATATCCTGCTCCGGGACGTACTCCCGAATGACGCTCGACGGAATGCCGTGCTCGACGTGCGTCGTGACGTCGAGTCCGCGGTCTTTCGCTCGTTCCGCGACCCCCTCGACCGACCGCTCGCGTGCCTCTTCCACGACGTCCAACAGCCGCGGCGTCCACGAATCCGTCTCGTACATGCCGGTCAACTGCCGCACGTCGACCACCGAGAGCGCGTGGACGGTGGCCCCGTATCGCTTCGCGATTGCGAGTCCGTGCTCGACCGCACCGGCGGCCGCATCGCTGCCGTCGGTCGGGAGCAAAATCGCGTCGTAGCTCCGCTCGTCTTCCGCCGCCTCGCGGGAGGTGAGGACCGGAACGTCGCTCGTTCGAACCACGCGTTCGGTGACGCTGCCGAGCAGATACCGGTCGAGACCCGTCCTGCCGTGCGTCCCCATGGAAACGAGGTCGATATCCTGCTCGTCGACGAAGGACCGAATCGCCTCGGAGGGGATTCCGTGTTCGACCACGCGCTCGGACTGCACGTTCGCATCGGCGGCGAGCTCCGCCAGTTCGTCGACCGCCTCCTCGGCGCGGTCTTCGAGCGCCTCCCTGTGTTCTCGAATATCCCGGTCGATATCGACGAGTCGCGCGCTGTACGCCCGCTCGTCGACGACGCCCAACAGATGCACTCGGGAATCGAACGCGCGTGCGAGGTTCAACCCGTGGCGGGCACCCGCGGTGGCACCTCGACTGCCGTCGGTCGGAATGAGTATGTTATCGTACATGGACCATCGCTCCCCCTCTACCTGTCATTCCGAATTGACTTAACTGATTGCCGACACCGGTTCCCGGCGCGCTGATTTCGTCGCGCCGCCGACCGAACATTCACACGATTGTTTAAGATGACATCCTCCGCGCGCTAAAGCACGGGGCTTCCCACACCCACCACTGGGTGGTTCGTTGGGAACGTACGGTTCGCACCCCGACGAGGTGCTGGCTATGCCACGTAGCCGGTACTCCTATCTCATCCGGGAAACGGACGGGATTCGGAGGTACTTGATTGTTTTGTGTCAGTCTGCCGTCCATGGGCTTACTTTTTGACGAGGCAAACACCCAGTCAACTGCCGGTTATAGGACTGTCAGAATCCGATGGGGAACCGTCGGATCGACACCAAGAGATACTCACGGAGAGCACCTAAAACTTTCGCTAACAGCGTTTGAACGGATGAAGACGGCGCTGTATCCCCACCCTCAAGGGCGGGGTTTTAGCGCCTACATTAAAGATAATCCCGCCCCTCTCTAGTGGACGACCATGGCACAGCAAGAAGTCCAACAAGAACTCGTGGTCGACCGGTACACGCTCGGTCTCGTGGGACCGGACCAGGAGTGGGGGGGCACCGTCGCGGACGGGGGAACTATCAAAACACACACGCCACCGGCGTGTTGGGGGCCGATGATAACGCCCGAGTTCAGAGGGGGCCACGAAGTCACCCGCCCGATTCGCGTCGAGAACGCGGAGGTCGGCGACGCCATCGCGTTGAAAATCAAGAACATCGAGGTGACGAGCATCGCGACCAGCACCGGCAGCATGCGCGAACGTGAGGGCGCGTTCGGCGACGACCCCTTCGTGGACCACAAGTGCCCGGAGTGCGGGACGAAGTGGCCCGAGAGTATCGTCGAGGGGACGGGCGAGGAGTCGATAAAGTGCGCCGAGTGCGGCGCGAACGCCTCCTCGTTCGGCTTCGAGTACGGGTACACGGTGGCCTTCGACGACGACCGGACGGTGGGGCTCACCGTCGGCGAGGAGGGTGCCGACGACTTGGCCCACCGGGCCGACGAGGCGATGGCGCTGCCCGAACACTCCCGCCAGCACCCCATCCTCCTCTACGAACCGTCGGAGATGCCGGGGACGCTCGGTCACCTCCGCCCGTTCATCGGGAACGTCGGGACGACGCCGCCCATCGAGATGCCGGACTCCCACAACGCGGGCGACTTCGGCCAGTTCCTTATCGGCGCGGACCACGACTGGGGACTCGCCGACGAGGACGAACTCGCGGAGCGCACCGACGGCCACATGGACATCAATGCCGTCCGCGAGGGTGCCGTCCTCGTCTGCCCCGTCAAAACCGATGGCGGCGGCGTATACGTCGGCGACATGCACGCGAATCAGGGCGACGGCGAACTCTCGCTTCACACGACGGACGTGAGCGGACGGGCCGAGTTCGAGGTCGAAGTCATCAAAGGCCTCGACATCGACGGCCCGCTTCTGTTGCCGAACGAGGAGGACCTGCCGTACATCAGCAAACCCTACACGGACCGAGAGATGGAACGCGGTGAACGCCTCGCCGACGAATACGACGTCGAAGCGATAGCCGAGACGGGACCGATACAGGTCGTCGGCAGCGGCGCGACAATCAACGACGCGACGGACAACGCCTTCGAACGCGCGGGCGCGCTCCTCAACATGACCGAAGGGGAGGTGCGCGCTCGGTGTACGTTCACCGGCGGCGTCGAAATCGGACGCCTTCCCGGCGTCGTCCAACTGACGATGCTCGCGCCGATGGACCGCCTCGAAGAGCGCGGCCTCGCCGACCTGGTTCGCGCACAGTACGACCGCTGAGCGCTCTCCTACTTCCGAACGTTCTTCGATTTTCTGCGATTCGTCCGGGGCTCTCCCGTGAAACGGAATTTGTCTCTCTGCGCTCCGTCGGTAGGTCTACCCTGTCCGTCGGTACGTCCGCCCTGTACGGCGGGAAACACCGTCACTTCCGCGTCGGCCGGGCACGCATCGTCTATTTCGACCCGCTCCCCGTTCACGGAGATACGGGCGCTGGTTCGGAGGCTTCCGTCATCGTCGAACAACTGGGTCTCCGCTCGGGGATAGCGCTCGACGAAGGCGGCGAGCGCGTCCTCGACGGTCCCTCCGTCGAACGCCATCGAAACCGTCTTTTCGCCCGTCGCGCTCCGAAGCGGGCCGTACACGCTGAGTCGCATGTCGTCCCCTACGGGAACGTGGCGGAAATGCGCACCGCCGTCGAAAGTCGGTTTGTCCACCCATAGTTAACCCACTGAAGAACGTGTATCCCGGACGATGGTTTCCGGGGGGATTCAGGCGGCGGGGAGTCTCGAATCGCATCTTTTCACGCTTCTCGCCGTCTTCGTCATCGCGGGAGTCGTCGGGACGTTCACGACGAAAGTCGTTCGCATCCCGTACACCGTCGGCCTCGTTCTGGCAGGGTTGGCCGTCTCCGTTCTCGACCTTCCGCTGACGACGCCGCTCTCGAACCAACTCATTCTGCTCGTCATCCTACCCACGTTGATATTTCAAAGCGCGATGAACATCGACACCGAACAGCTACGCGAGGACGTCGTTCCGATTTTGGTGCTCGCAGTCGTCGGCCTCGTCGTGTCAGTCGCCATCGTCGGTATCGTCGGTTCACAACTGCTCGGACTCTCCGTGGCCGTCGCCCTTCTTCTCGGTGCGATTGCGATGCCGACCGACCCCGTTTCGGTCGTCGCCCTGTTCGAGGACCTCGGCGCACCGGAACGGCTGTCGGTGCTCACCGAAGGGGAGAGTATTCTGAACGACGGCGTCGGCATCGTGCTGTACTCCGTCCTCCTCTCCGTCCTCCTCGAAGCACGCATTCGAGACGTCACCGCCACCGAGCTGATCACACCCTCGCTCGTCGTCAGGGACGTCGGGTTCGGCATCGTCATCGCGATGGTCGGCGGCGCGTTCATCGGCCTGGTCGCCGGGTACGTCGCCTATCGTCTCCTCATCCTCGTGGACCAACCGATGACGGGAATCGTCTTCACCGTCGTCCTCGCGTACGGCGTGTACGTCCTCGCGGAGCACCTCGACGTCAGCGGCGTCATCGCCGTGCTGGGTGCCGGTCTCGTCGTCGGCACGCACGGAACCCGTGACGCGGTGAGCGCGCGAACGCGGCTGACGCTCGGAACGGTCTGGGCGAGTGCGGCGTTCATCGCGAACACCGTCATCTTCGTCGCCATCGGCGTCGCAACCCCGCTCGACCTGCTCGAACGGTACGCCGGTGAGATTTTGGTCGCCGTCGTCCTCGTCTTTCTGGCGCGAGCGGTCGTCGTCTATCCGCTTGTCGCGTTGCTGAACAGGCGATTCACGAGCACGATTCCCCGGTCGTACCAGCACGTTATGGTCTGGGGCGGTATCCACGCTTCCGTCCCTATCGCACTCGTGCTCGGGCTACCGCGAAGTCTTCCGGTAGCCCTCCGGGAGGAACTCTCCGCAATCGTGTTCGGCGTAGCCGCGGTCACCCTCGTCGTCAACGGCCTGACGATGGGACGACTCATCGAGCGACTCGGAATCGTCATCGTCTCCGCAGCCGAACGCCAGTACGAACTCCTGATGGGGCGGTTACACGGCGTCAACGCCGCCCTCGCGGGTGCGGAAGAACTCCATGAACGGGACGACATCTCCTCGGAGATATACGAAAACATCGACACGCGATATACGTCCCAAAAACGACGGTTGAATCGCGCTATCTCGACGTTGCTCGACGAACATCCCCATCTGCGAGAAAAAGAGGGACTCACCGCGGAAGCCGAGGTCGTTCGATACGAAATCGTCGGCATCAAGACGGCGATGGAACGGGGTATCGTCAGCACCGAGGTCGGCAATCGGCTCCTCGAAGAGACGGAACGGCGGCTCGAACACATCGACGACAGTCAGTACGCGCTCGAAACCGAGGACGAGAATCACGACGAAACGTGACCGCGGGCCGACCCCGCGTCGAGCGCTTCTATCTCCCGAAGGTACGTATCCGTCGGTGAGACGTCCACGTAGTCGATTCCCCGCTCCAGACACGCGGCGGCGAACGTCGAACCGCCTGGTCGAGACACACGACAACGGTGGAACGTCGTCGAAGGTCGCGGGGGCCTCGGTATCCACGACACCGGGCCGGAGTCCTTCGACCGACGCCGCGAACCGCTTCGTTTTCTCGGCCGTTCGTCCAGCGGCGACGACCCGCCCCGGCGCGTCCGCGACGAGTCGGGTGCTGACGACGCGACCAACCGCGCCGTAACCGCCAACCACGAGTACGTCTCCCGGCATCGTCACCGGTCGCTCGGACGGATTTCGAATCCACCGCGGTCATTCGATTCGTCGAGCGGGTCGGCCGGACGCTAATTTTTCTCTCCGGAGGGTACCATCGGACTTTGTGTCGGAGCCGTGCCGATGTCGTTCCTCTCGTTTCCCGTTCTCGACCAGCTGTTATTACTGTGCCTGCTAAAAGTGGGGAATAATTATAACAAATCTAGCAAAATATTGTGATTTAGTTAATAATTCGTGCCGGGAACGACGACTCTTCTCCCGATTCATCGACGCTCGACGGGCGAACGCTCTCCCCGATTTTTTGCCGTTCGACCGACTTACCGACTCTGACCGGTCCTACCGCGTGGTCCCGTCGATTCTCCCGGTAAAATCAGTCGTTGCTCGCACGGAGATATGTGTCGGATTTTCAGAAGGATTCTTGACGACGGCTGTCGTCCGCTTGATGAATGAGTGATACGTCCACGGCGGCGTCCGGGTTCGACCTTCGGTCATCGGCCGACCTCGTCGCGGTGGACGTGTGTTCGGTTCTCGCGGCCGGGGCGCCGTTCGTCCCTTTCATCTGTGCACAACCGATTCGACTCGGTCTGACGCTTCCCCTCGTTCTCTTCTTCCCTGGCTACGTCCTGCTTTCCGCGCTGTTTCCGCCCGGGGACGGAACGACCGACGATACCCGACTCGACGGGTTCGAGCGCGTCGGATTCTCCGTCGTGGCGAGCGTGTTCGTCGTCGCGGCGGTCGCGCTGGGTCTCGACGGGTCGGGCGTCGGCATCCGACCCGTTCCGGTGCTGTTCTCGACCGCCGGGTTCACCCTCCTCGTCTCGGTGGCCGCGGCCGCGCGTCGGCGCCCCGAGCGCCGCTCCGTCGGCTTCCCGTCCTCGAAGCGCACGCTCCGCCGTTTCCGGATTCAGAGGGCGGAAACGCGTCTCGATAGCGTGCTGAACGTCGTGTTGGTCTTACTTCTCGTCGCCGCGCTCGTCAGCATCGGCACGGCGCTCGGCGGACTCGGGCGGACGGAATCGTACACCGAGTTTTACCTCAGTACCGGAAACTCGTCCACGGCCGCTCCGTCCGCGGGTGTCGCGGCCCCCGATTTCGATGGCAGTATCGGCATCGAAAACCACGAACACAGTCGGGTTCGCTACACGGTCGTCGTGCAACACCAGCGCGTCCGACCGAACGACCCGATGTCGATTCGAACGCGGCGGACCCTCGCGACGCGCCGCGTTACGCTCGATACTGGCGATAGTCACACCATCCCGTACGCCGTTCCGTCGTCGGTCGGCGGTCCCCACCAGCGCGTCGTGTTCCTGCTGTACGAGGGGGTCGTGCCGCCGACGCCGACCGTTGAGAACGCGGATCAGGAGATTCACCTCTGGGCGACTCAGACTGCGAACCGCTCCGAAAAGATGCGGGGACCGGGGTAGTTGGTGGGCTACCCCCCGTCGCGCGAAAGTGGTTCCTTTTCGCTGGATACCGGTCGCGGTTCCGCGGCGGGTCTGTTCGCTACTGGAACCGGTTGTGAGAATGTTACTCGACGGTAACGCTCTTGGCGAGGTTTCGCGGTTTGTCGATGTCGCGGCCTTTCTCCTTTGCCACGTGGTAGGCGAATAGCTGTAGATACACGTTCGCGACCACGGGTTCCATCAAGCCGATGGACGGAACGTCGAACGTCGTACCGAATACGGCGTTGGGTTCGTCGTCTGAGGTAACGCCGATAACGGGTGCCCCCCGCGATTCGACCTCCTTGACGTTGTGAAGCGTCTCGGACGCGTTCGTCTCGTCGGTGAGGACCGCGATGACCGGGGTTTCGTCCGTCACGAGCGCGAGCGGCCCGTGTTTGAGTTCGCCGCCCGCGAACCCTTCCGCGTGCTCGTAGGATATCTCCTTGAGTTTCAGTGCGCCTTCGAGCGCGACCGGATGACCGAGTCGCCGCCCGATGAAGAAGAACGACTCACTGTCGGCGAACGCCTTTGCCTCCCGTTGTACCGTCGGTTCGGCGTCGAGCACCTGTTGAATCGCACTGGGCACCGCGGACAACTCTTCGAGGATGCTCGCCCGCTCGGTCGAGGACAGGGCGTCCCGCTGTTGGCCGAGATACACCGTCACGAGCGTCAGCGTCGCCACCTGCGATACGAACGTCTTGGACGCCGCGACGCCGATTTCCGGCCCGGCGCGGATGTACACCGTGTCGTCCACCTCGCGGGTGACGGTCGAGCCGACCGTGTTCGTCACCGCGAGCGTGCGAGCGCCCGAACCGGCGGCCTTGCGAAGCGCACGGAGCGTGTCGGCGGTTTCACCGCTCTGGGTGATGGCGACGACGAGCGTTCGCCACGGGTCGCGGTTCCCCTTGAACTCGTATTCGCTCGCGATGTGCACCGAGACGCGAACGTCCGCGTACTCCTCCAACAATCCGGCGGCGTACAGTCCGGCGTAGTACGACGTTCCGCACGCGACGATCTGAATCTCGTCCAAGGAGCGACAGTACTCTTCCGACAAGGTGAGGTCAAGGTCCACCGTCCCGGCGAGTTCGTCGATACGTCCCGAGAGCGCCTGCCGTACCGCCCGCGGTTGTTCGTGTATCTCCTTTCGCATGTAGTGCTCGTAGCCGCCCTTCTCGGCTGCGTCGGCGTCCCACTCGACGGTTTGGGGCTCGCGCTCGACCACCTCGCCATCGTTGACGATGGTCACTCCGTCCTCTGTAAGGTGTGCGATGTCGCCGTCTTCGAGGAACGTGACCGTTCGGGTGTGTTCGACGAAGGCCGTCACGTCGCTCCCGAGGAAGGTGGCGTCGTCGTCGTGGCCGATGACGAGGGGGCTGTCCTGCCGCGCCGCGACGATGCCGTCGTAGCCGACGGCCGTAACCGCGATGGCGAAACTCCCGGAGAGCTTCGAGACGACCCGTTCGACCGCTTCGCGGAGGTCCACGCCGTCCTCGTTCAGGGCCTCCTCGATGAGGTGAGCGATGACCTCGGTATCGGTCTCGCTGGTGAACTGGTGTTCGTCGAGGAGGTCCGCCTTGAACTGCTCGTAGTTGTCGATGATGCCGTTGTGCACGACCGCTATCCGCTCCGTACAATCAGTGTGCGGGTGCGCGTTTCGCTCCGTGGGGGCCCCGTGAGTACTCCACCGCGTGTGACCGATGCCGCAGGTGGCGTTCGACGTCGACGGAACGGTCAGGTTGTCTATCTCCCCGCTTCGCTTGTTCACCTCCAACGAGTCGTCGAGGAGGGCGATACCCGCGGAGTCGTAGCCGCGATATTCAAGGTTCTTCAGACACTGTGCGACGATGGTTGAGCAGCTTTCGTTTCCAATATAACCGGTGATTCCACACATGAACTATCCTCTCCGTACAACCGCACCGTCTTCGATTCGTTCACGAACGGTCGTCCCGCTCTCCACCGTTACCCCGTCACCCACGATAGCGCCCGGCAGGATCGTGACGTTGCCACCAATTCGAGCGTTATCCCCGACGAGGCCGCCAAACGTCACGTCGTGATGGACGGTTTCGTCCAGCGTCACGTCCGTAACGCCGCCTTCGACGGTGGTGTTCGGTCCGATGGTCGCGTTCGCGCCGACGATGCAATCCGGACGACCGCTCCCGGTTCGATGGTCGCGTCCGGGAAGACGACGGCATCCTCGACGACGGCGTTCGCGCAGACCATCGCGTTCTCGCCG
>NZ_MEIH01000360.1:0-11677 GCF_001723155.1 Haladaptatus sp. W1 | reverse complement strand
AGTCCGACCCGATGTACGGTTCGGCCTGCAAGAGCGCATGCCCGGTACCCAACTGTTTTTCCTGTACCGCGTACGTGATATCGACGTTCCACCGGCGACCGTCGCCGAAGTACGTCTGAATCCGTTCACGGTGATAGCCAACGACGAGGACGATTTCGTCCACACCCGCCGCGGCGATGGATTCGATGACCGACTCCAGGAGCGGCTTGTTGCCGACCGGGAGCATCGGTTTCGGACGACGATTTGTAAGGGGTTGAAGCCGGGACCCTTCTCCAGCAGCGAGAACGACCGCTTTCATCGTCAGTAACACGCCGACCGGACAGTATATCTCTTTTCATTGACAACCTGACTGGTTGGTTCCGTCGCTCGTTCGCAAAGTTCTTGAAACGACGTCGGAAGATAATCGCCGTCAGAACCAAATTCAAGCCGATGGACATTGGCTTATCGTCCCGAATCGAGTCACTCGTCCAGCCTCGATATACCGCGTTCATCTCCTATTGGATTCATTCACGATAGGCGCTTGCTACTCCTGTTAAGCCACCTTTGTCTCGATTTCGGTTGACCGTCCATCGTCTGTAACCCCTTCGAGGTCTCTCAGTCCTACCGATATCGCGATATACTCTTCACACGGTTCGGAGCGGTGCCGACCGCAGATTCGCAAATACCTTCGGTGGACAGCCGGCACGCTTTTAAGGGAATATTATAACATTATCAGTGATGACCGACTGGTTTGCCAGTCGAATTTTTCTCGTCCAGGGGGTTTTATAGTTCAGCGCTAGAACCATACAGGGTGATGACGATTAGCATGATTCGCGGAGTCGTACGGATAGTCGACACTAACACCAGCCCCAAAGCCAGCACGAAACCGGCGGCGGTCCTTTCGGTGGTGAACTGAATGGAGGAGATAAGCACGGACGCCGCACCGCCGAGCATCGGCCCGTTCTCGCAAGCAGTCCGTGACGGCGACCGGATTTACGTCTCCGGACAGGGACCTGTAGACCCGGCGTCCGGTGATATCGTCGGCGATACCATCAGCGAGCAGACGACCCGGACGCTCGAAAACATCGACGCCGTTCTCGCGGCGGCAGGTCGCTCGCTGGACGACGTGGTGAAGGCGACCGTGTTCGTTAAGACATGGACGACTACGACGAGATAAACGAGGTGTACGCGGAACACTTTTCCGCGCCGTATCCCGCCCGGAGCGCCGTGCAGGTCGAGGACTTGCCCATCGACATCGGCGTCGAAATCGAGGTCGTCGCGAGCGCCCGCGGGGAGGAGTGACGGCGTGAAAGCGGTTGCAGTCCGCCGCGGCGAGTCGGGTCCGCAACTGGTGGACGTTCCAAAACCGGACCCCGAGTCCGGCGAAGCACTGGTGCGGACCCTCCGGGTCGGCATCGAAAGCCTTCAGCGAGATTCGTCAGGAGGTAGCCACGCATCAGCAACTCCTCGCTGACGCCGACGACGACGAAGACGAGAACGGAGGTGAGAAAGACGGTGACGAACGACAAGCCGGACACCGTTCGAAAGAAGCCGGTGACGCGCACCCACCCAAGCGCGAGTTCAGTCAGGAATATCGCGGTCATGAGCGTCGCACCGAGGGCGAGGCCAAACCCGAAATCGAGCCACCACGTCCCCGACAGGTGAAAGCCGAAGTCGGCGAATCGACGGCGGTCGATGAACCGACCGACGAGGTACGTGAACAGAACCACGACGACGAGTTCGAGCGACGTCTGAAACAACAGGGTGCCGAGACGCCCGAACGACGCGAATTGGAACCCGACGAACGCGGACACCCACACCGGTCGAAGCGAAAACGCCACCACGAGCGAGACGATTCCGAGCACGATTCCGGCGACGACGAACCGCCACGGGAGTCGAAGCCGTCGGTCCGTCGCGTTCCAGAAGACCGTCTTTATCGAAGAGAGCACCACGAAATCGTACGACGAGGAGGGTTGTTAATCCTTGAGCTCACCCGCTGTTCGGTTCGCCCGTGCGAGTGAACCGCCTCGGGGTCAAGCCCCGAGGCACTCGGCCTGCTCCGCCTGTAGAAAAAGGGGATTACGGGAAACGTCGGTGTCACCTCGGCGGCGTTATCGGCACTCGGTTCCCGAGATGTTCACGTCGAGCGACGGCAGTGCGCTCGCTTCCTCGTCGCTACCCGCGTCGATGGTCGTCTCGAACCCGACGTCGACCGCCCCGACGGGATAGATTTGGTCACGGATCTCGCCGTCGGGATACGCTTTCGAGTGAACGTTGACGTAGGTCTTCCCGGCCGTCATCTCGGTAGCGAGGTCGTCGAGCGAGGACCCCTCGTAGGGACCGACCAAATCGTCGTCGGAAATCGTCCCGGTAGCGACCACGCTGGTGCCGAAGAGGTACTGCTCTTCCGTGCCACTGCCGTCGATGAGATTGACCACGTGTGGGCCGTTTTCGCCCGACTCGCCCGTGTGGATGTGCGCCTTGGTCACCGGCGCGTCGAGTCCGAACGCGAGGAGTCCGTATTCGAGGTCGCCGTCGGTCGTCCACTGGAAGACGGCGACCCCCCGTCCGTCGCTCTCGTTCGGGGAACTTCATTCTCCCCAGTTAGTACCCCCGTGCTGAACAGTTCGGTCGGCGGTTGCTGTTCAGCGTCCGAACCCGAATTCGAGTCCGAATCGGTGTCATCGTTTCCGGCGACTACTCCAGCGCCGACGCCGCTGAGGGCGACGGCTCCGAGGCTCAGCAGTTTCAGCGTCTCTCGTTTGTCGGTATCTGGCATGGTGGGACCGATTATTGAGTCGATTCGAAGCTACTAAGTCATTGTTGCCACCTGTAAAATATTGATGTATTAAAGAGATGGAATGGAACAAACAGTGTTTCGCCCGTAACAGAGAGATATTCTGATACAGCAGTCCGACAACACGTCGATACGCACACTTTCCTCCGCTTCGAAGAGTGGGTACAGATGTCCTCGGATTCGAACCTCGGCGGTCAAGTCGCCCTGATTACCGGCGGTACCAGCGGCATTGGTCGGGAAACGGCGCTCGCGCTCGCGGACCGCGGTGCCTCGGTCGCAATCGTGGGACGCAACCGGAAACGCGGGCGGCGCGTCGTGCGCGAAATCGAAGCGCGGAACGGCGACGGATGGGCCGAACTGTACATCGCCGACTTCGCGTCCCGAGAGAGCGTCCGCAACCTCGCGGTTGCGTTTCGGGACCGACACGACCGGCTCGACGTACTGGTGAACAACGCGGGAACGTTCCGCCACCGGCGGTCCGAAACCGAGGACGGCATCGAAGCCACGTTCGCCGTCAACCACCTCGCGCCGTTCCTGCTCACCCACCTGCTGGTCGATACGCTGGTCGAAAGCGCGCCCGCTCGGGTCGTCACCGTGACCTCCGAGTTGCACGAGCGAGGTACCATCGATTTCGGCGATTTGGGGCACGAGCGCGACTACGACGGCATGGAGGCCTACAGCCAGTCGAAGCTGGCGAACGTCCTGTTCACCCGCGAACTGGCCGAGCGACTCCGCGGCACTGGTGTGACCGCGACCGCGGTCAACCCCGGTTTCGTTCCGGGGACGGGATTCACCCGCGAGGCCTCGATTCGCAATCGATTGCTGTTAGGGCTGTTCTCGGTCCTGCCGCTTCCCTTCACCAAGAACGTCGAAGAGGGCGCGGAGAGCGTCATCAAGGCGGCCACTTCGCCCGAATTCGCCGATGTGACCGGCGAATACGTCAGCGACGGGGTAATCGCGGACGCCTCCGACGAGGCGCACGACGACGACGTTCGACGGCGGTTGTGGGACGTGAGCGCGGGATTGGTCGGCATCTCGCCGGACGATTCTCGGTAGAAAAATCGACCTGACTGGAACCGTTTTGTCCGTCGGACGCCAACCCCCTTCAGAGGGGGAGACAATGACTGACGCACTGATAGTCATCGACATGCTGAACGATTTCGTGACCGGGAAGATAGCCGCCGAGCGCGCGGAGCAAATCATTTCGCCGCTCGACCGACTCACGGCCGCGGCGCGCGAGAACGGCGTTCCGGTTATCTACGCGAACGACGCCCACCGACCGGAGGACTTCGAGTTGGACGTGTGGGGCGAACACGCCATGCAGGGGACGGAAGGAGCGGCGGTGATTCCCGAACTCGAACCCGACGAGGGAGACCACGTGTTCGAGAAGCGGACCTACGACGCGTTCTACGGGACGGCGCTCGACGAACACCTGCGGAGTCTGGGCGTGGACCGAGTGGTCCTGACCGGCCTACATACGAACATGTGCGTTCGCCACGCCTCGGCCGGGGCGTTCTTCCGCGGTTACGACATCGTGATTCCGGGAGATTGCGTCGAGGCCTTCAGCGAGGAGGCTCACACAGAAGGACTCGAATACCTCGCGGACGTGTACAACGCGGAGATAACGACGGCGGACGACCTTATCGAGAAGTGGAAGAAAACCGCGGCAGCCGAAACGGTGAGCGACGAAGGAACGGCATCGTAATCGCGCCGGTGGCTATCGACGCCGGAGCGATCGAACCGTCTCCCGTAACCGCCGAATCGAATCGGCGTACCGAGAAGCGCCGGGGTCCAAGCTCGACGGGGATTCCGACGGAGCGGTTTCGGACGAAGAGGTGCCGGACGTGTGGGGTTCAGACAAGGGAGTATCACGTGTGGAGGCTTCGGACGAGGAGGTTCCGACGTCCGTCGGGTCCGCCTCCGCGGCTTTCGACCGCCATGCGCGGAGGTTCGCGGGGATGTCCACGGGCAGGTCCACGGCGAGGTTCGACACGGCGACGCCGGTAGTGAGGCCCATCGAGGACGCCAGCACCGCGGTTTGGAGTTCGAGGCGTCCGAATTCGAGCGGGTCGAGTTGAAGGAGCGTCCACAACAGCCCGGAGACGAACAGGACCACTCCGGCAACGGTCAGCCACTCGTTCGTATCGGACGCGTCGGCCGCCCGTCCCGCGAGTCGCGTCACGAGGACGCCCGTGACGAACTGGACGACGAACACCGCCGCGAGAAAACCGAGGGCGGAAACGGCCGCGAACGGGTCCCACGACGCGATGTCGCCGAGCCGGTCGCTCGGGAGGACACCGGCAGCGAACTGGAGGGTCGCTTCGAGGAGCGCGGCGATTACGGCGTCGATAAGGCCGAGCGTGTCGACGAGCAGTCGTATCTCGCCGTCGAGGAGCGCGCGTGCGAGGTCACGACTCGACTGGCTTCCGAGGAGTTCCGCGAGGACGAAGAGACAGAACGGTGGAAGCGCGCCGAAGACGACGGCGTATCGCGTGAGTCGAGTGGGAAAGCCGCTCCGGCGGACGCCCCGCACGACGAACCAGAGAACGACGGCGAGCGGGACGATTGCGAACGGCGATTCGTGGAGGACACCGATAGTCGTCTCGAACATGGGGATGACCAATCGAACAGAGCATGGCAGTTCCGCGTAGAGAAACTTACGGCTTCGAACGCGCCCGCGAGGAACTCCTTCGAAACGGATGGGTGGCGCATTCGTCCGGGATATCGTAGGGAAACGAAGAGACTATCGGCCGCGTTTCGGACTGGAGATTACTCGTGGCGGTTACTCAATTTCTATCTCGACGACCTCGGGGTCGGTGTCGAAGTCATCATCCAGCGGGTCGTGTGCGAGGTCCTCCAATACCAGTTCGATGTTGCGTTTATTGGCCTTCCACACCGCGTCGATGATGCCGCCGACGACCGGAATCGACCCGCCAACCACGTCGATGCTCACGTTCGCGATCATCCGCAAGAGAGTGGTGAACGAGACGCCCAAGCGGGCCGCTTCGAGGACGAGGTACAAGGACAACCCAGCACTGATGACGTCGCCGACCCCGGAAGCGCGCCGAGGATGGGGTCGAGACCGACGCGGAAATCGGTCCCCGGAACGCGCATAAAGTCGTCGAAGACGCGCGCTACCGTCCGCATTCTGTCGATCGCCGCGCGGTCGAGGGTCGGCGGGAGTTCACCCTCGAAGTCGAACTCGTCTTTCAAATCCGAATTGCGGCTCATGGACACACCTGTTTCCGAGACGCAATAAACCCGACGGCTGGTGAGATGCGAAGGTTTCGAGAGTCGTCTCCGCCACAAAGCATTTGC
The DNA here is from genome assembly GCF_001723155.1 of Haladaptatus sp. W1. NCBI lineage: Archaea > Methanobacteriati > Methanobacteriota > Halobacteria > Halobacteriales > Haladaptataceae > Haladaptatus > Haladaptatus sp. W1. Next base: position 5,583 of record NZ_MEIH01000360.1, on the reverse strand, counting down.
ACGATTCGGTGGACTTGGGACCCGTGACGGTAGTTTCACGGCCATTGAATCGGAACGACGTGCAGTCGTCACGAAAGCGAGCGGACACCCGCTCCCCGTGCTACCGTCACTTGCCTCTGACTTCCGATACCGGTGCGTTCCCTGACGTACCGGTATTTACCTGACTCGGACGACGGTGTGTGTGCACAATCATCATAGTTTTGCACGACGTAGTGTCGTCCATGTCGCGGAGAATCGTCGTGGAAACCGCGAGGGCCGAGCGCGGAGAACATCAGTGGCTGGAGACGTTCAACGATTCGCCGAGTCACGGGGACGAGTACGACGCCATCACGTCGCTGTCGTGGAACGGCCCCAGGGAAAATCAGGTGGGCGTATTACGCTACGGGAAACTGCCGAAACTCGACCTGCCGTCGTACCTCAACTACTGGTACTACCACCTCAAGTGGGGCTTGGAAAAGGAGGGCATGGTTTCCAGACTGTACGCGCCGAACATCTACGAGACGAACGCGGAGTACATCGAGGAGTACTTTCCCTACGTGACGGTCGAACGAGTGCTGGAACGGCGAGGATGGCAGGTGAGCGACGAACGACAGTTGGAGGACGGCCGCGTTCGATACACGTGGACCAAACCCGAGCGGCGGGACTCGGTGGCGGAGTCGGCGAAGCGACTGATGACGAGAATACGGCGCAAAGAGGCCACTTGAACGGCGAACGGTGAACAGCAGTAACGACAGCGGAGAAGTCACTCCAGCACGACAGCGGAACAGTCACTTGGTCTCGAGACCGCGAACTCAGTCGGAACGACCGGCGGCCGGGTCGACGACGCGGCCGAGGAAGAGGACCGTATTTGTCGGTTTGTGGCGAATAAGGAACAGAAACGGCCTATTGACGGTCATTTCGAACGGATTCAGCGGTGCCGACGTGACACCCACTTCGACGGCCGTCGCGGCCGCCGCTTCGGTTCCGTCCTCATCCACTTCGATAACGCTCTTCTGACGGACGCTATCGATGGAGAGGTTCTCGCCCGTCTCCTCGATGTCGGCCATTCCGCCGAAATCGGCACTCAGGGAGAACGCGCGGGACATACCGAGGTCCGAGAGCGTCGTCCCGAGGTCGAGCGACGATTCGAGGGCGAACTTCGGCAGCGTAATCGAGCCGTCCGTTCGCTCCATCTCTCCCAGCAACGTCTCCAGTCGGTCGGCGGAGAGCGACGACGTGAACGCCTCGAACGTGCCGTTTTTCGGCAGAATGACGACCATCCCGACCTCGTTGCCGACGTAGGGGAGTTCTATCAGCTGCTGGCCGTCCACGGCGGCGTAGGGGAACGAGTCGGATTGGGACATCATCGGCACCCGCGATGTCGTCCCGTCGAGCGCGGTGAACGGCCGCCGTTTCGTGTTCTCCTCCGAGAACGTGCTGGCCCACGTCGCCCGGAAGTAGATGACGTTGGTGAGGACGAGTCGCGTCCGCGCATCGAGCGTGTTTTTCGCCAGCAGGTCGGTGATCTTTCCCGCCGTTCGGTCGGCGACCCACGCGTTGATGGTCTCCGTGGCTTCGTCGGCATTCTCGTGGAAGTCACAGACGTTGAGACCGGCGTCGTAGTACGTTCGAAGTGTCGTGAGGAAGTCGTCGCGCCACGGATAGTCTTCCTGTCCCCAAATCGCGTTCGCGGTGGTCAACTGGAACGGCGTCCCTCGGTTCGCGTCGGCATTCGCCCGCTCGTCCACGGTTTCAAGTCGCTCGTCCGTCTCGCCGAACGCGGCGTGAAGCGACTCACCATCGAAGGGGAACCGGAGGGTGTCGGCCATCGCCGCCCGCGTCTCGCCGCGTGCCCCGGCGTACGTCATCGCCAACGCCACTGACACGCTGAACGGGGACAGAAACTGGTTTTCGTTCGGGTCGGTTTCGGCGAGCGAGGAGAGCAGCGTCAGACCGAATTCCGAGTTTCCGCGGGCGAGCGTTCGAATCGCCGCCTCGTCGGTCGAAACGGGATTCGACTTCTCTGCTCCGGTTACCGTCCGAACGTTCGTTCCGGTGTTGTTCGACGAGAGGGGGGCGAGACAACCCGAAAGGAGGGTTCCGGCGACGAGCGCGTTCGAGAGCGCGAGAACGCGGCGACGGGTGGGTGGCATACTCTACATTTCACCTTCGCGAGCAAATACGTTAGTAAAACACAAATACCGATTGTAGTTACGAAGTATTCTCTTCGTCCCCGCCGCGGCGAGCGAAGAACACCTTGGGCTCCATGGTGAGTTTCGTCTCGTCCGCCTCGTTCTGCATTTCGAGGTAGAAGGTGACGAGGCCGCGGTTCGGGTCGCTTTCGAGCGGGCGTTTGTCGGTGACTTCGAGCGTGAGCGAGAGGGTTTCGCCCGGTTTGACGGGAGCGGGCCACGTGACGGATTCGACGCCGGGCGAGCCTAAACTGCCGCTGTTCTCGAAGAAGTTGTCCACGAGGATTCGCATGGAGATGGCGGTGCTGTGCCACCCGCTGGCGACGAGTTCGCCGAACATCGATTCGGCCGCGGCGTCCAAATCGACGTGGAACTCCTGTGGGTCGTACTGCTCCGCGAACGAGAGGATTTCCTCCTCGGTGACGGTGTAACTGCCGAACGATTCGCGGTCGCCAACGACGAGATCTTCGAAATCCGGTTTGCTCATGCGGGTGGATTGGCGGAGCCGAAACAAATAGCCGAGGGCTGGGGAAATCGAGGGGGTAATCCTCAGTCGCCGCTCGTCGCCGAGGCTGACGACTCGCCGCGTTCACGCGGGATGTAGTAGGCGAACCCGACCGCGAGAACGGACACGACGACCGACAGTGCGAACACGGTCGTCAGTCCGTCCGTCAGAATCGTCGCTAACCCGGCGGGCGGCGTGGGAGACCCGAGTAACCGCTGTTGGAGCTGACCGAGGTTCGAGACGCCGGAAATCGTCGTCAGTTGGTTTCGGATGACGAGATTCAGGGCGAAACCGAGGAGCGCGACGCCCATCGTCCCGCCGAGGTTGCGAAAGAACTGTTGGGAGGAGGTGACGACGCCCATCTGTGCCGTCCCGAAGTGGTTCTGAATCGCCGTCAACAGCGGCGGCGTGACCATTCCCATGCCGACGCCCATCACGAACACGTTGCCGATGACGAGCGGGAGGGCCGTATCTGCCGTCCAGAGGACCGTCGCCGCGCCGAAACTCAGGACGAGGAGGACGGTTCCGACGGTGGCGAGTCGCTGTTCGCCGACCCGATTTACCGACCGGCCCGAGAGAAAGCTCGTCCCCGACCAGCCGATGGAGATCGGAAAGACCGCCAGCGCCGCACTTCCCGCACCGCCACGGACGCTTTGCAGGTAGAGCGGCACGTACGTAATCGCCGCGAAGAGCACGAAACTCGTGAGGAATCCGGTCACGTTCGTCGTGATGAACACCGTGTCGTCGAACATCGACAGCGGGACGATGGGCTGGGTCGCGCGCCGCTCGACGGCGTAGAACACGCCGAGGCCGACGATTCCGGCCGCGATGAGCGGGAGCGCCCACGAACTCGTCGTTTCGAGGAGTTGGAGCCCGACGAGGAGCGCCCCGACGGCGACCGACAGCACGGCCGCGCCGAGGAAGTCGACATCGCGGTCGGCGCTGCCGGTCGATTCGTCGAGCGAGATGGCCACGAGGACCACGGCCACCAACCCGACCGGAACGCTGAGGTAAAACACTCCCCGCCAGCCGACCGTTTCAACGATGACAAAGCCGAGAAGCGGGCCGACGACGCTCGAAATCCCCCAGACGGTGCTCCCGAGACCGATAGCTCGACCCCGCTCCTCGGGCGGGTACACCACCCCGAGGATGGTGTACGGGATGGCGAACATCGCGCCCGCTCCGACTCCCTGGAGCGATCGGAACGCGACCAATTGTGGCATGCTCCCCGCCGCACCGCACAGCGCGCTCCCGGCGACAAAGATGGCGGCACCGACGAAGAACAGCCGTTTCCGGCCGTAGATGTCGGCGAGGCGGCCGTATAGGGGCATCGAAACCGCCGCGAACAGCATGTAGGCCGCGAAGGCCCACGCGTACAGTTCGAGTCCTCCCAGCGATTGCACGACCGTCGGCATCGCCGTGCTCACGATGGTTCCGTCGATGGCCGCGAGGAAGATACCGAGCAGGACGCCCAGCGTCGCAAGCCGTCGGTTGGTCATAGAACTCCTTCGAGGGCGACGGGCAAATAGCCGCCCCACGGCTTTCCATGGCTTCCACACGGCCTCGTGGGGAAATCGTTTCCGACCGCAGCGTCAGTCAGGATTCAGACCACGGCGTCGGTCAGGAGTCACCCTTGTTTGTGGTGTTCCGTCAGGTTGACCGCCAGCACCGGAACCGTCGTCAATCGAATGACTCGCTCGGTGACGCTCCCGAGCAGGAGGTGGCTGACGCCCGTATTGGCGTGGGTGCCCATCACGATGGCGTCGATGTCGTTCTCCTCGGCGTAGTTCACGATTTCTTCTGCCGGGTCGCCGTTCACGATGGCGGTCCGCGTTTCGAGACCGGCACGCTCCGCCGTTCCTTCGATCGAGGACACGGCCGTTTCGCCCGTCGTTTTGAGGTCGTCGTGAACCATGGATTGTGTCGATTCGGAGAGCGAATCGCCAAGTCCTGAATCCACGACGTGAAGGACGTGAACCGTTGCGTCCGTGAGTTCGGCGAGCGAAATCGCTTCCTCGACGAACTGCTGTTCACCGCCGCTGCCATCCGTCGGAACGAGAATCGCGTCGTACATCGGTTCGCCCAACGAGGGCGAACGGGATAGTGGTACTGCTTGCCCGAAGAGCAACGGAGAGTGGTAACAGAAGAAACAGAAGCAGACAGAAGAAACTACGGAACCAACGGTAAATGGCCCACGCGAGCGACATTACACTCTGGACGAGGGGTGTCAGACGCGCGTTTGGTGGTGACACAAAACAGATTACTCGTCGATGTCGATGCTGTCGAATCGGCTATCACGGAGCACGGATTTCAACACGATATCGGTGTCCTGCACGAGTCGATGTTCGAGGTAGCTCCCCTGTCCGCGGCCGCCGCCGGTTCGCGTCGATTCCACGACGCCGAGGAACGCCTGTTCCTTGAGGAGTTCGTAGACGCGGTGTTCGCTCAGCACGTTCGCATCCAGTTGCTTGCAGATCTGCTGATAGCGGGTGAAAATTTCGCTCGTCGAGAACTCCGAGCCGCGGTTTTCCTTCGTCCGGAGTGCGAGCGCGTAGAGGATGAACTTCACCTGCGTCGTCGACCCCCGGAGCAGTTCCTCGAAGCGGTCCACCTCGGCCCACTCCTGTGCGTCGCGGATGTGTTCCTCGGTGACGAGTTCGTCGCCTTGCCGTTCCGCGAGCTCCCCGGCGTGGCGGAGGATTTCGATTGCCTTTCGCGCGTCACCGTGTTCCTGTGCGGCGAACGCGGCGGTCAGCGGAATGACGTCGCCAGTCAGGACCCCTTCCTTGAACGCGTCGCGCCGGTGTTCCATGATATCCCGCAGTTGGTTCGCGTCGTACGGCTGGAACACGAACTCCTCCTCCCGAAGGCTGCTCTTGACCCGCTCGTTGAGCCGGTCGCGGTACT
>NZ_MEIH01000359.1:0-17930 GCF_001723155.1 Haladaptatus sp. W1 | reverse complement strand
CGTTCCGCGAGCTCCCCGGCGTGGCGGAGGATTTCGATTGCCTTTCGCGCGTCACCGTGTTCCTGTGCGGCGAACGCGGCGGTCAGCGGAATGACGTCGCCAGTCAGGACCCCTTCCTTGAACGCGTCGCGCCGGTGTTCCATGATATCCCGCAGTTGGTTCGCGTCGTACGGCTGGAACACGAACTCCTCCTCCCGAAGGCTGCTCTTGACCCGCTCGTTGAGCCGGTCGCGGTACTCTATCTTGTTGCTGATGGCGACGATACCGAGGTGGCAATCGGCCTTCCCCGACTCGCGCGCGCGAGAGAGTTGCATCAGTACGTCGTCGGATTCGAGTCGGTCAACCTCGTCCAGGATTATGATCACGGCGTCGTAACAGCGGTCGAGAACCTCCCAGAGGTAATCGTAGTACTCCCCGCTTCCGATACCCGTCCGAGGAATGGAAATCCCCGTCTTGTCCTCGTCGTTCAGCGTCCGGGTGATAGACCGAGCGACCCTGGTGTGGGTGTTGTGCTGTGCGCAGTCTACGTACACGGTACCGACGTCGACGTCCTGTGCACCGGCAGCCTGTCGTGCGCGCTCGGTCACGTGCCGTGTGACGAGGGATTTTCCGGTTCCGGTCTTGCCGTATATCATGACGTTGTTCGGCGGGTCGGAACGGACGATGGGTCGGAGTTCGGCCGCGACGGACTCGATCTCGGAATCACGCCCGACGATGCGCGTACTCTGGGGGACGTGGCCGACTTTCAGCAACTCCTTTCGTTCGAACACCTGTGTCGTGGTTCCGTCGTCCACGTTGAACAGGGGGTCGCTCGCCGGGTCGTCCGTGGTATCGAAATCGGAGAGCCGGGGAGGTTCATCGGACATACGACAGCCAGCGTGCGCTCAGTATAAATAACTAGGCCTTCCCCCCACACAACGTGTCGAGTGTATATCGACCGAATATGCGAGAGAAGAGGCGTAATTCGTCGGTGTCATATTCACATCACCAAGACCCGAGAAAGAGTGAAAAAGAATCGAAAGGGGGGAAGAGAGGGTGAAAAGAGGGCGGGAAGAAGATGGAAAGAGGAGGGAAGAGGATAGGGAGAAGATGAGAAATAGAAGTGGATGAGAAGAGAACGGGAAGGGTAGAAACGACGAACAGGGTGGATACGACGAACCGGAAAGTCGAAGCCTGCTCGTCGAACAGACGCCCGGTCCAGAGTGAAAACACGAACGATGAGAACAGTCGAGATGAAATGAGAGCAAGACGGGAGAGGAGAACAAGATGGGAGAGCAAAAAAGCGAAGATGGGGAAGCAAAACGGACGTGTGGAAAAACCGTCAGGGAAGTAGAACGGAGCAGTAACGTGTTGTGTTTGTGTGATGTTGGACACCCCTCGTCCAGAGTGTAACGGTGGCAAAATCAGGAGTCTTTGAAAGAGGTATTCCTGAAAGTCGGAAGTGAGTCTCGATGATAAAGACCGACTAGACGAAAGTTGAAAATAATGGACGAGAAAACGCGTTACTGGGCGAAAGAAGGTACGTTTCGTCTGGAGGTTAGCGTCGATTTGTCGGAAGCAAGAAAGGGGTGACACACACCCCTCGTCCAGAGTGTAACGGGGAAGATGGTGGGTGGGGTGGTGGAGTGGGGAGAGAAGACACGGGTATTCTGTGATAGATCGGGAGAACACGGTCTAAAGGCCTCAGACGGATTTTAACGGAAATACCGAGGCAGTCGCGTTACTCGGGACGTTGCTCGGGATGACAGAATCAATCGATATATACTCGAAAGTAATTCATCGCCTGTTCAATATTATCTCGTTGAGCTCTATATAATAGAGGGGGAAAGCAAACGGATATATAGAATAACATCGGAAGTTGACGGAAGCTAACCAGTAATCGTTCACGTATCTGTGCAGATGACTGAATAGGTAAGTATAATATGTTAGAGCACGAAAAGTCCATTAAGCTAATTTCATTTTATTAAAGACGAATTTCTATTCGTCTTCGACTCCGTTCCAGTCGAAGCGATCCCTCGGAAACGCCGCTGAAACGTGTGATTTGTTGGGTGTGGTTTGGAGAACGGGGTTTGTGGAGTGTCGTTTTCGGGATGAAGTTCGTGGGATGTCGTTTGCGAGGTGTAATGTTGCGGGACCGTTCATGGCCTTCGACATCCGTTCGTCTTTCCCTCGACCGACTGTACTCCGTTATTTTCGTCTCATCTCACCTCACCCCACCCACCCCTCCCCCACCCCCCACCTTCCCCCGTTACACTCTGGACGAGGGGTGTGTGTGAACCAAAGTATGTATCCTAACTATCAATTCACCGCTCGGTCTCGAACTCGAGTCGGTCGCCATCCTCCCGAGTACGAACAGAGTAATCCACCGTCGAAAGCGGAACCGTGCACTTAGCCGTCGGTACGAACGACCAGCGCGGCGGCGATTAGCAGTGCGGCGGTCCAGAGGAGTGCGATATCGAGGACCGGATAGAGCGACCCGCTGACCCCCGCGCCGGTGTCGTATCCATCGCCAACAATCGCGTTCAGTACGCCGAAGGCGACGACAGCGACGAAGGTAAATCCGAACGCCGTTCCGAACCCCACGTCGGGTCGATACGCGACGAGCGGAACCGCGAGGAAGACTGTTACGATGCTACCGACGACAAACAGCGAAATCGGGAGCGGCCGTATCATCCACGCCCGGAGCAACGACCCGAGAACGCTATTGACGATACCGGATAACCCGATCCAGACGCCGACCAGCCGAAGTGGATGATCGAGTGCAGTCTCGATTCGACGGATTACTCCTTCCTCGTCATCCGCCGTTTTGCAATCTGTTGCTTTGCCACTCGTTGTTTTGCCATCTTCCGTTTTGCCACCCGCCGTTTTCTCGTCCGTCATGCTTCCTCCAACGCGACCACCGCGTTTTCGATGCCGACGTACACCCGCTCTCCGACGACGGCGGGCGGTCCGACTGAACCGGTTCCCGCTTCGGGTTCGAACGTGAACAACCGTTCCCCGCTGGCAGCGCCGAGCGCGACGAGGCCCGACTCCGCTCCGACGTACACGGCGGTATCCGTTACCGCGAGGCCAGAGATGAAACTCGTCCGGTTCTCCCCTATCCGTCCCACCGACTTCTCCCAGCGGGTGGAACCATCCGTCGAATCGACCGCGACGACGTGTCCCTCTCCGGCGCGGAATATCGTTTTCCCGTTCGTCGCCATCGCTGCCCCGGTCGCGTCGGTGGTCCATTCGACCGTTCCTTGCCGCACGTTCACCGCGTAGAGTCGCCCCGCCCCGCCGTAGAACGTTCCGTTCGAGATAACCGGACCGTTCCCGAACGCCGGTGCGATATCACCGGGGAGACCCGACCGTGACAGTTGCCAGCGCGTTTCGCCGTTCGTTGCGTCGAGGCCGACGAGAGTGGTTCCGGGGTTTCCCGCTCCAACGAGGATACCGTCCGCGTACGCGAGAGGTCGATATTCGCTGGGCGTTTTCCAGCGAGGAATCCCGTTCGATGCATCCAACGCGATGAGCGAGTCGGAACTCCCGAAGTACGATGCGAGGAAGATCGTGTTCCCGACCGGGAGCACTTCGTCGAAACTGCTGTTCGTGGCGAACTTCCACCGGGCTTGGTTCTCGGAGACGGCGTACAAATTCACTCCTGCCCTATAACACGCCTGCCCATCGACGACGACTGGACCTCCCTGCGGGAGCTCGCCTCCGGTAGCGAACCGCCATCGTTCCGTTCCGGTGGCCGCGTCGAGCGCGACCAACTCGTGTCGCGTGAGGGCGTAGAGGATGTCTCCCGCGACGGTCGGCGACTGGAACAGATGCGGGTCGCCGGCGGTCGTCCGCCAGGCGACCCGAACGTCGTCCGTCGGCGCGCTCGTCGTCGGCGCGTATCCCGACCGGGACGGGTCCCGACCGCGCATCGGCCACGCGTCGGGCGGAACCGACGGGTCGAGTGACTGCTCGCTCGTGAACAGGGAGGGGCGGACGTACCACGCACCGAGGGCGGCGGCACCTCCCGCGGTGAGTAGCTGTCGGCGTGAAACCCGTGGGGACTCTGGAAACACGTTCTGAATCAGTCCTATCCGTAATAAACAATTTCGAAAACGACGTGAGGAAAATCGTCGGTATCCGATGCAGTACCGCACCGTTCTCTCCCACTCATTAAATCGTCCACACTTCCCTCTGTGGATAGCCCGAGGCTCGTTTGTAACATTTAAGCAAGGCGGAACACCATGGTTCCGTATGCGAACCGGTATCGACGGCTCAACACTTCTCGTCTTTCCCGTCGAACATGTGTGACGACCGAACGCAGGTCGTTCGTCGCCACCTCGACGACGGGCTATCGCTCGGAACGTTCGAGCAGGAATCCCGTCCGACGGAGGAGGCAGCGACTCGGTTCTTTCGGACCCTCTTCGTGCAGCTACTCGACTTCGAAGCGACGCCTTCGTCGCTTGGCGATACTCCGTGGCAGGACCTTCCGGTCAGCGAATGGTCGAGTGCATCGCGGACGATGGCCGCTCGCGTGCTTGCGAAAGCCGGGTCGTTTCGGGTGGTCTACGTGGAACTGGAGGAACTCACGCGGACCGCCGAGCGAAGCGTCGTCCGTGACCTCGCCGATTCCAACCGTTCCGAAGCGTGGGGCGGTAGCGGTTCCTTCGTGGCCGTTTTCCACGCTCCGGACGCCGACGTTTGGCATCTCGTGACGCCGTACGAGGACGGAATCGGTGACATCACCACCGGCCGACCCGTTCTCCGGCGGTACGTCCTCGGAGCGGGCGAAACGCACCGAACCGTCGCCAGCGCGCTGGCGGGACTGAACGCGACCGAGAGCGGTCTCGCCGACCGAATTCACGACGCCTTCCGTCTCGAGTCGGTCACGCGGCGGTTCTACGAGGAGTACACGGAGGTGTTCGATACCCTCCGCACCGAACTCCGGGAGAAGGGAATGTCGGAGACTGCGGCCGACCAGGGTGCGCACCTCACGCTGAATCGGCTGTCGTTTGTCTATTTCCTGCAAAAAACGGGGCTGCTCGGCGGGCGAACGGACTTCCTCCTGTGGTTCCTCCGGCAGTACGAACGGTCCGATGATGTGGACTGCTTCCACGAAAAATGGCTTTCCGCGCTCTTCGGTCGCGTTCATCAACCCGACGGGACGCCCGCCGATACGACAGCTTTCAATGATACCGCAGCATCGGATTCGACGGCACTTTCCGACTCCTCGGCACTTCCCGACTCCAGGCCGTTCCCCAACTCCTCCGCGTTCCCCCGTCCGGTCGCCGACGCTCTTTCCGAACGTCCGGAACTCGATGGCGGACTCTTCCGGTCGGATGTCGTCGAGACGGAGGGCGCTTTCCTCTCGGACGCCACCCTGCGCTCCGTCATCCGTGACTTCTTCGAGGAGTATCCCTTCACGCTCGCCGAGGAGCGACCGGACGACATCGACATCGCAGTCTCTCCTCGGATATTGGGGACGATTTACGAATCGTTCATCGCCGAGCGGGAACGCGACGAGGCGGGTATCTTCTACACGCCACGTACCGAGGTGGACTTGCTGTGCCGGATGGCGCTGTACGAACAGTTCCGCGACCGACTCGACATCGACGAGGCGGACGCCGAACGGCGTCTGGTCGAGTTCGTCTTCGGCGACTCCCTCGATTGGGACCCCAAACCCGCCGAACCGACCGATGAATTGGAGTCCGTCCTGCGCTCGCTCGACATCGTGGACCCCGCGTGTGGCGGGGGTGCGTTCCTCGTCGGGATGACGGAGATTCTAACCGAACTCTATCGAAAACTCGGCTACGATGGGGCGTACAGGTTGAAAAAGCGAGTCCTCTCCGAGAACGTCTCCGGCGTCGATATCAAACCGTGGGCGATTCACGTCGCGGAGATGCGTCTTTGGCTCTCGTTGCTCCGGTCCGAAGACGGTTGCTCAGACGATACCCTTCCCGGCGCTACTCGTCATGGCGCTACTCGTTCCGCCGAGACTCATCCCGGCGATACCCATCATGGCGCTCCCTGTCCCGATGTGCACTCTCTCTTTCCCGACCTCTCGTTCGACCTGCTGGTCGGCGACACGCTGGTCCAGAACGCCAGCGCTGACGAGCACCTTCCCTTTGAGCAACTCCGTCACTGCGCCGATGAAGGGGACGATACGGGAGGGAAACTGGAGCGGGAACGCCGCGAGTTCGTGGACCGAAAGACCCGATTTTTTGAGGGAGAACTCGACGACCCGACGCTCGTCGAAGCACAGCGAACGAATCTAGTCCTCGCCGCCCTGGAGCGGGCCACCGACCGGCAGTCGGCGTCCTCGACGAGCGCGACCGCCACGCTCGACGGAATCGAACGGCTTCGGGAGCGGGTCGAGTCGGACGACGGAGACGGGTTCGTCTGGGAACTCGATTTCCCGGATGTGATGACGACCGGCGGGTTCGATATCGTCATCGGCAACCCGCCGTACGTTCGCCACGAAAACATCTCCCCACCGAACCCCCACCAGTCCGCTCCCGACGCGACGACCGCCACCACGGCCACCGCTACCGATGCGTTCCGCACCGGTGCGTCCCGCGAGTCGAAGTCGGCGTACAAACGAGCGCTCGGCGAGTTCGTCGAACGGCGGTTCGACATCGTGCCGTACAAGACGAGTGACCTGTACCTGTACTTCTATTTCCGCTCGATGGACGTGCTTCGGGAGGGTGGCACGCTGTCGTTCGTCACCTCGAACGCGTGGTTGGACGTCGATTATGGCGTTCGATTACAGGAATTTCTTCTCTCCGAGGGTGACGTCCGCTATCTCTTCGAGAGCCGCGCCCGGCGGACGTTCGAAGAGGCGGACGTCAACACCGTTCTCTCCGTCGTAAATCGGAATTCCTCCGGCCGATTGTCGAACGCCGTCGAGTTCGTGGCGGCGTACACGGAGTACGACCGATTCGTTTCCGGGGATACCCTCGAATCCGTCCTCGTCGGGTCGGGAACTGGTTCTTCCCTCCCCTTCCACGACGAACGGCTGACGATCAAAACCGGTGACGGGTGGCGGTCCATCGGCGTTCCCGAATCCGCGCTGTGGCGGCTCGGCGGTGCGAGTACGACCACCGACGAGGCCGACGGGTGGGTGCGACCGCGGGGGGACTACCGTTCGGGCAAGTGGGGAAAATACACCAGAGCGCCGACGGTCTTCTTCGATATCGTGGGCAACGCGGACCCTGAACTGGTCCCGCTCGGCTCCCGTTGTGCCGTCCAGCGGGGGACCCGAACCGGCGCGAACCAGTTCTTCTACCTCCCCAGCGACTACTACGACGCGCGTCCGGAGGGGGACTCCCTCGTCTTGACGGCCACCGGCGAGTGGCCCGACGGCGGCTACGCGACGGAACTGGAGATACCGCGGTCGTACTGGATGCACGAGACGGCGGACGGATGGGAGCCGAACCTCGTGTTGAAAACGTCGAAATCGTTCGAGACGCCGATGTTCGACCCCGAATCGCTCGAACCGGGTCGGGGGCTCCGATACGTCCTCCGCATCGACGATCCGCGGGACGAACTGGACGGGGACGTCGCCGAGTACATCCGCTGGGGCGAGGAGTACGACCCGAGCCGGGACGATATCGGACGCAAACGCACGCCGTTCCCGTCCTCGGTTTCGAGCCGCGGTGTCGGGTGGTACGACCTCACCGAGGACCTCCAGCGCGGGGACGTACTCCCGATGAAGAATATCGACCTCCGCCACGCCTACTGGTTTCCGACCCATCAAACGTGGATCGACAACCGCCTTCACGGAATCGAAGTTCCCGGCGGCGAACGGAACCGGCGGTTCGTCGCGGGACTGCTCAATTCGACGTACGGCGCGCTCGCCGCGGAGGTAAACGGCCGTGTGAATCTGGGGCAGGGCGCGCTGGACATCGCGACCGATGACCACAGAAGGACACCGATTCCGCGGCCGAATGCCGTCGATGACCAGTTGAAAGCCGATATCGAGACGCGGTTCGAGCAACTTGGTGCCCGTCCCATCGCGTCCATCTTCGACGAACTGGGAACCTCCGACCCGGAATCGGTATCGTTCGAGCGCGTCGTTCCCGACCGACTCGAACTCGACCGGCTTGTGGTCCGGGACCTCCTCGGATTCGACGAGGCGGTCCACCGGGACCTCTATCGGGGCGTCGTCAAACTCGCTCGACAGCGAGTCGAGAAGGCCGACGGCGTGTGAATTACCCCTGTCGAACACCGCATCGATTTCACAATGCGACCGGAATCCACCAAATAGGTTTCAAACGCACGTCGGTGAACTCTCCGCCGACTGGCGCGGGTCTCGAATTCGAGGGATGCACCAGAACGCCGATTTACCGTCCACCCGGTTATTGCCGTATGGACCGTTCGACTCGTCTCTCTCGACGGCGATTTCTTCGAGGGCTCGGGGCCTCCCCCGCGGTAGCGCTCGCGGGCTGTCTCGGCGGCCCCTCTGACGGTGAATCGGCCGACCCCGTTCCGAAACCGTATCGAACCGCGACGGCGCAGGGCGGAACCGCTCGGAACCCGGACGCGCTCCGGTCGAAAGGCGGCGTCAACTACCACGCCGCACGAGGAACCGCGACCTGTGCAAACTGCATTCACTACGTCCCCGACAAGAACGGCGACGACCTCGGCGCGTGCGCCGTCGTCGAAGGGGATATCGCACCCGACGCGTGGTGTACGCTCTACGCCCGGTACGACGGTGACTGATGCCCGGTACGACGGTAACTGACGGTTCTTCTCGCCGAACTGTCCGCGACTATCGCAACTAGTCCGTGATTGTCCGGCCACGGTCGTCGAGTGGACGTGCAGAGTAAATAGATGACTACACAAGACTATCCGCGAAAATCACCGCTGTTCTTGCAAACGGTTCGTCTCGCTAGAAGAATCGACCTCGATACTGTTTCGCGGTTTCGAGGGTGAACGCATCGAACCGAACGATGTCGTCCGTCGAGAGGTCGTCGTACCCCTCGACGTACGCTTTCGCGGCGCTCTCGGTCGAAAACGCGAGCGGGTTTTTCATCATCGGGTCGTCGACGTGCTCGGCGTTCATTTCGAGAACGAAGTACTCGTCGGCGACGCTGACGAGTTCTTTCGACTCGTGGTCGTGCACCCACTTCGTCCCGATGTCGTCGGGGGACGCGTCGTCGTCGAACTGACTCGGCTTTTCGACGTAGGCGACCAAACATCCCGTCGAACAGAAGTGGACGTGCTCGCCGTCCGTCTGCTGCAACTGCGCGTTGTACTTCGGATACATCGCGACTTTCATGTTACAGACGGCGCATTTCTCGTCCTTCGCGGGCGTTTCGGGGGTTCCCTCGGCGGTGTCCTCGTGGGACGTTTCACCGTCCGCCGTCTCGTCGTCTCGTTCCGTCTCTCCTTCCTCCGCTTCCGTCCCGTCTTCCGTTCGAACTGTCCCGTCGTTCGTCGTACCCGTTTGACTCATCGTCGCCGCGACGGTCTCGCCGCCGTCAGCGCCCGGTCCGCCGCCGAGACAGCCCGCGAGAGCGATTCCCGCGCTGAGCGCACCCGTTTTCAGCACCGTCCGACGGTCGAATTTCCCTTCGGTTCCTGACTGGTCCTTTCGTCCCATGGAGTAAGGGTCCCAGTATATTTATTAGGTCATTCTGGTACGGTGGGCGAATCAGCCGGAATGGGCGCTGAAAACGGCACGTACGGGATATCACTCGGCAGATGCATCACACTCGACTGTATTCTTCGACCGTACGGACCACTGGCGGCGGTCGCGCGGTTCGAGATGTGTACCAGTCACGCTATACTGGTCGCCTGGGAAGTATCGATGTGTTTCGACGTGTGACGGCGCTCGGTGTCGTGCTCATCATCGCAACGACCGCTATCGGGGTCGGCTCGTTCGCCGCCGATACGACGGCGACACCCGAACCGGTGGCGTTCCACGAAACGGTCTCGGCCGGTCTCTCGTCGACCGCCATCGAGGAGAGTCGCGAGCGGGACCTATTGGTGCCGCAGGTCGAGGTCTTCTACTCGGGCTACCGGTACGTGCTGGGATACTACGGCGTCTCGGCGTACGCGCGGGTATCGAAGCTTCCGGAGACGGCACAGCGATACGGGACGCCCATCGCCGTCTACGTGAGCGACCTCTCGACGGTTTCGCTTCGCACGACCGAGGACGGCTATCTCGCGCACGACGGCACTCCCGACTGGGTTCGCGCCGACCGGGCGTTCTTCGTCCGCGACAGCGACGGCAGGACGATGGCCGGACCGGCCGTCCCCGCGTTCAGCGACCGAACCGACGCGGAACGGTTCGCGGCGACCCACGGCGGTCGCGTCGTTCGGTGGGAGACTGCCGTGGAGACGGTCGGGACGGCGGACGACCGCCGTGCGGGAGTGGACGCGTCGTCCAAGCGCGCTGGGGCGGACCGGGACGTGCGAGCGACGGCGGGCTATCGGGAACGGCCGACGTCCGTCGTCGTCGGCCGCGACGCACCGACAATCGCCGCGGCAATCGACCGAGCGCCCGCCAACACGACAGTGTTCGTTCCCCCCGGCACCTACGAGGGGAACGTGACCATCCGTAAACCAATCACGCTCCGAGGAGCGCCGGGTGCGACAGTCCGCGGTAACGACTCGACGGGTGTCGTTACCGTTCGTGCTGACCGCGCCGCGGTCGTCGGACTCTCCATCACCGGAACCGATTCCGGAGCCGGGTCTGACTCGTCCGGGTGGGTCGGCAGCGGTCGCGGATGGGATTCGTGGGTGAAAAACGCCTACGCGGACAGCAGTGCGGCCATGCGAGTCGACGACGCCGACGCAACGCTGGTCGCCGACGTGACGGTCATGACGCCGGATACCGGCGTCTTCGTCACGAACAGCACCGATACCGTCGTCACGAACCTCACGCTTCACGGGAGCGACGACCGGTACGAGGGTGGCATGGGCGTCATGTGGATGTACTCGAACGGGGTCGTCCAGAACTCGCGGTTTCTCGACGGTCGCGACAGCGTTGCAACCCATCGCGCGGACGGCCTCATCGTCAGGAACAACACGATGACCGGGGGACGCATCGGCGTTCACCTGATGTACACCTCCGAGACGCTCATCGCGAACAACACCATGCGCGACCAGCGACGCTCGGGAATCAGCGTGATGACGAAACCGACCAACACCACGGTCGTCGATAACAGGGTGTCGGGAGCCGACATCGGAATTTCAGTCGCCGGGAGTCGAGCCTACGTCGCGCGCAACATCGTGGCGAACAACACGTACGGTTTCGAGGTGACGACCAGCCACTCGATTTACGAGGAGAACGTCGTCTACGGAAACCGAATCGGCGCGCAGGCGACCGACCTCCTCGCGTCGAACTCGGTTTCGAACAACGATTTCGTCTCAAACGAGCGCCACGCGGCATCGACGTACAGCACGTTGCATGTCTGGACGTACGATGGCGTCGGTAACTACTGGGGCGGCGCGCCCGGTAGAACCGCGGGGGACCGCCTCGACCGCTCGTTCTCCCCGACGGACCCGGTCGGACGACGACTCGCCACGGTGCCCGCCGTTCGCGTGGTGGCGGAGTCGCCGGGGTATCGACTGACACGGTTCCTCCGCGGAACCGTCCCCGGGATGCGCACCGACGGCGTGGTGGACCGTCGTCCGCTCTCGCACCCGTCCAACCCCGACCGGGTTTCCCGCGCGGAACAGTTCGCCGACCGAACCGCGATTACATACGACTCATGACGACGACGCACCCCGACCTTCCGAACGCTGTCGAACAGTCCGCGACCGACGACGCTGGACCCCGTGAATCCACGGAACGCTCGGCGGTCACCGCCGCCGACGTCACGAAACGCTTCGGCGACGTCGCCGTGTTATCCGGCGTTTCCCTCACGGTGCCGACGGGAACCGTAACCGCGCTCATCGGGCCGAACGGGTCCGGGAAGACGACGTTGCTTCGCACCCTCTCCGGCCTCATCGAGCCGACTGAAGGGAGTATTACGCGCCCCGAGAACCGGGGACGGACCATCGGCTACCTTCCACAAACGCCCTCGTTCCGCGGCCAACTGACGGTCGAGGAGACGGTCGCGGCGTACGCCGCCATCGTCGGCGAGGACGACGTGATATCGACGCTCGCACGCGTCGGACTGGAATCCGCCCGCGACCGACGCGCGTCGGACCTCTCCGGTGGCATGACGCGCTTACTCGGAATCGCCACGGCGCTCCTCGGCTCGCCGCCGCTCGTCGTCCTCGACGAACCGACCAGCGGCCTCGACCCGTCCATGAGCGAGCGCGTCTTCGATATCGCGAACCGGGTCGCGGCGGACGGGACGGCCGTCCTGTTGAGTTCGCACGACCTCGAACTCGTGGCGGAACGGTCGGACCACGTGGTGGCGCTCCGACGCGGGGAGGTTGCGACGAGCGGGCGTATCGAGAGCGTCACCGACGACGAGGGGTCGCTCCGCACGCTGTTCGACGACCTCGTTGCGGATCACGAGGGTCACGTCGCGGTTCGAAGCGGCGGAGGGGACGCATGAGCGACGAGACGGCGACGGCCACGCAACGGCCGACGCGCGCCGACCGCGGCCTCGGACTCCGCGCTGCGAGGCCGGTCTTCCGCCGCGAACTGACGACCATCCGACGGAGTCGCGCCTATCTCGGGTTGGCGGGCGGGTTCGCGGTCGCCGTCATCGGACTCACGCTTCTGGGCGGCGGCGTCACCGTCGGGTACGTGCCCATGATAATCGACCTCCTGACCTACGTCGAGGTGTTGGTCCCGGTGGTCGCGTTCGCACTCGGCTACCGCGCCGTGCTCGACGACCGAATCAGCGGCGAACTCGCCGTACTGCGGACGTTTCCGCTCCCGCGGGCGGCCTACGTCGGCGGCGTCGTGGCGGCGCGACTGTGCGCGCTGGTCGTGCTCCTCACCGTGCCGCTCGCGCTTGTCGGCGCGATAGCGTTCCTTCGGCCGGAACCCGCCGAATACCTGTTCGCCACGACGAACGGTGCCGATTCGCCTGTCCTCTACGTCCGGTTCGTCTCGCTGACGCTCCTCTACGGCATCGTGAACCTCGTGGGCGGTATCGCCGTCTCCGCGACCGCTCGCTCGGTTCGCACGGGCGTCGTCGTCGCCGTCATCTCGGTTGTGACGCTCTCTCTCGGCCTCGACCTGCTCGTGCTCAGCGGACTCGCGGAGGGGATACTCGGGGAACGAACGCTCGCGGTCGCCCTCGCGTTCGGTCCGGCCAGCGCGTATCGTGCGCTCGTGATGACGACCGTCATCGGTGCGACGACGAGCGGCGTGACGACGATTCCTCCCTTCTTTCCGACCGTGGCGCTTCTCGCGTGGGCAGCAGTTCTGCTCGCCGTCGCCATCCGTCGGGTTTGGTAGCGCCCCACCGCACCGTTCAGCCTTTAGCGACCGATTTGGCCGATGAGCCGCGGCGTCACCGCGTCGTAGTCGATGACGTCACCGCCGTACTCGTCCGTGAACGCGTCGGCGTCCGCCCGCTCACCGAACGGTAACAGGTCGTCTCCCATCGCACCGACGACGTCGCTCCCGACGACGTAGACCAGTTCGCTGACGGGCGAGAACGCCTCTTCTTGGAGATGCGAGGAGATGAATTGGTCGCCGCCGTCGGAGAACACCTCGTAGTCCACGGCCGAATAGTCCGTGATGAACCCCTCCCGTCGCGTCCAGTCGCGGTCGCTCGCTCGCATATCGTACTGAAATCCCTCCCACGCGCTGCAGAACCACGCGGGACCGTCGTGCTCGGGTCCCTCGTCCCGATAGAAGAACTGCGCTTTCGGGCCGGGATGTTGCTCCAGAACCATCCCACAGGTCTCACACTGTTTCGTCCCCGTCAGCGCTATCGGCTCCACCGATTTCCCGTTTCCACTCCCGAGACACCCGGCGAGGAGGCCGATTCCCGTCGTTCCGGCACCGACGAGGACCGCCCGCCGCGACGCCGCGTGTCGAAGCTTCGTCATTGTCCGTTCTACCTAGTCGTTCCCCAAATACGGTCTGGTAGGGTCCTCGAATCCCGGTTTCGGAGCGGTACGCGCCGTTGTGGTCCCCGTTCGGAACGGTCCGACACTGACATCGCTCCAACGCGCGTCTCGAAACGCGGCGAGTCGCCGCCGCGTCGAATCGGATCAGAGTCGAAAACGGATGCTACGGCTCCCGAGGACCCGCATTCGAGGCTCGCACCAGAACGGCCTTTTCCGACCCGTGGCGATATCCGCCAATGGCACACCCGACAGTCTCGTCCGTCCCGACCGTCTCACTCACCTCTCCCGCTCGCCCACACGTTATCGACGCCGCTCGTCATCGACGTCGTTCGGTTCCGATTCGACGCGCGCGGACGGAGAAGCCGAACACGGACCGGTGGCACCGACGATGAGTAACGCTTCGAACGCGACGACGACGGTCGTGGCAGGGTTTATACACAATCGAGGCAAACCCGCCACGTAACGCCGCTGACTCCGTATGAATCTCGGTATCCTGACCCTCGTCTTTGGCACTCCGTGGATGCGAGCGCTCGCTCGTTCGACGACCGGTGGTCTCGCCGACCCTGCTACGCCCTTGCACCTCGGTAGTACCACGACGGACGTGACGTTCGTCTTCATCGTGCTCGGCGGCATCGCGTCGAGCGTGTTGGCCAGCGCCAGCGTGTTCGCCTTTTCACAACGCCGTTCCCGACCCTATCTGTTCGTGTCGCTCGCGCTCGGGATGCTCGCGGCGAAGGCGTTCATGGGCGGACTCACCGCCTTCGGGTTCGTGCCCGGGACGATGCATCACCTGATAGAGCACGCACTCGATTTCGCCACGGCGCTGTTGCTCATCGCGGCCGTAGTCTTCGCTCGGATGGAATCCGCCGGGTCCGAGGACCGTCCTCGACGCGAAGACGCCGACGACGAACGAGTAGACACCGACTTCCCGAACGGGTTCGAACAGTGATTTCGCCGACTTCTTTCCGACCGCACCGCCCGGCCGCTCCGTGAGGACCCATTTTTTGAGGCGCTCACCGCGACAGCACGCGGGAACATCGTGAGGTTTAGAAGTCTCGTCACCTGAGAAACGGGTAGGAACGGCGACACGGAACCACAGCTACACATGACGGAAACACGTACCCGAATCGAGCTTCAGATCCGGCGGAACCCCGGCATTCACTTCAACGAACTCGTGCGGTCGGTCGATTTCGCTCCCGGTCAAATTCAGTATCACGTCCACCGGCTGCTCGACGACGATTCCATCGTCGAAGAGAAACTGTACGGCCGAACGCACTACTACTCGCCATCGTTCGACCCGTGGGAACGGCGTCTCCTCGCGCTGTTCCGCCGGGAGACGTCGCGCGACATCATCGGGTACGTTCTCGAACACGAACCGACCAACCCGCAAACGGTCGCCGACGACCTCGGCATCGCCCGGAGCACGCTGGAGTGGCACCTGAGTCGCCTCGTCGAACAGGAAGTCATCGTCAAGGAACGCGACGGCCACAACCGCGTGACGCTCGTGGTGAATCGCCCCGACCGGACGCGAACGCTCCTGAAGCAAATCGCGCCGTCGATTCCGGACCGGTTCATCGACCGGTTCACCCGACTCGTCGATAGCCTTCTCGTCGAATAGGCCGTGGCCGGGTCGTCCGTCGAAGCGGGAGAATTTCCCCCTCTCCCGTCCCGACCTCCTCTCTCGCCCCCGGTTCCGACTTTTTTCCCGCCCCGAGTCCCGACCTTTCCTCCCGTATCGACACCTCTTTCGATGTTCACACCAGAACCTACTTTCAACGCCACCGATAACCGACACCGTACTGGACGGAGACGCACATGAAACGAAAGCGACGGCCGAGCGCATTCTCGGCTGCACGACAGTCAGAACGCCGAACCATACCATGAACGTCGAGCGAACTCTCCGGAACCTCCTTTTCCTGATCATCGGATTGGAAATCGCGGCCTCTCCGGTTGCGGCACACACCGGGACGACGCACGCGGCAACGCCCCACTGGATTCTCTTTTCCTTCTTCGTCGGAGGTATCTGCGTGATGGCCGGGGTCGCCGCGGCGATTCGGCGCGAACTCCTCTCGATACCGCTCGCCGGCGTCCTTCTGACGGCGAGTGCCGTCACCGCGGTCTTCGGCGGTATCGGTCTCGTCGAAACCCAAATCGTCGGTCAGACGGCACCGCAGCTCATCGCCATCTATCCGGTTTTGAGCCTGTTCATCGGCGGCCTCCTCGCCGTGGGCGGCTTTCTCCTCGTGCTCACGAAGTACCCGACGAAACCGCAGTACGCCCTGCTTTGCATGGTGTTGGCGGGGTGGATACTCTACCCGACCGTCATGCCGGGACAGGGGTATTACAACCCGCTCGGGTACCTGCTCGTGCTCTCGCTTCCGGCGATCATCGCGTATATCGTTTGGACCGACGCGCGCGGCGTCCTCCAGAGCATCCGTCTTCAGACAACGCCGAAGCTCGTCGGCATCGTCGCGGGGTTGTTGATGTGCGTCTTCTTCGCGTTCTCGGCCGGAACGATGAGTATCAAACCCGATTCCGGACTCAACGCGCCGACGAGCGCGTAACAGCGCATCGCCGAGTTCGTCTTCCGTCACGTCGAGCGCCGCCGGGTCGTCACCCCACCCCGTCGATTTCGTCGCGTCGGCCGCGATTTCCCCGACCTCCGCGGCCAAATCGAGAATTCGATACGCGGGGTCGCTCTCCAGGTCGTGCTCCGCCACGAACGCGGCAACCGCCTCTTGTTCGTCCATATTCACTTCGAACCGACATGTCGGAGTAAACTGTTCCGGTTCGCCTCGCTGCCTTCCGGTACGCAACGTGTGGTGGTCGAACTATCCCGTTCGGCGCGCTGACGGCGGCTCCGGATATCCGTGTCGCTGACCGCGAGTACGGAAATGACGGCTCCTACTGTCTCGTGTTGGAGTACTGATTGCTACGGCAAATTACTGAATATGAGTATATCAAACTGAATTATACTGATGTTAACTAAATCATACTATATTATACTGATTCCACTATAACTCCCTCCTTCTTTTCCTTCTCATCCTTTCCCTTCCCCTTCTTTTCCTTCTTCATCCACCACCGCAAACCGGGGTCGCTCCGTTTCGGAGCGTCCTGATCGAAATCATCCGCGAACTAATATGTCCTCGGAACGCGATTGACGTGATTGAACGTTCGGATGTGGGAGGGGAATCCGACGCGGCGAGGAGTACTTCGATTCGGCGCGGTAGCGGCCGGTGTCGGCGTGGCGGGGAGTTCCGTCCGACGAACCGAGAGCGACGCTGATTGCCTGTCCGGGGACCGCGGGACGAACGACGAAGCGGACGCTCCGGTCGACGTTCGCGGAGCCATCTACTTCCCGTCCAGAGCGTACAACACGTTCCAGATGTGGCACGGCTACGACCCCGACGTCATCGAACGCGACCTCTGCTATGCGAGTCGGATTAACCTGAACGCGCTGCGGGTGTGGCTGAGTTTCGAAACGTGGCGGCGCGAGCCGTTACGGTTCGGACTCCGACTCGAACACTTTCTGACGACGGCGGCGAACCACGGTCTCCGGGTCCTGCTCGGCATCTTCGAAGGTATCGGGTTGAATCCCACGGAACGCCAACTGCAAAACACCGACCCGCTCACTGCTCGACCGGTGTTCTCGCCGTCGCAGGAAATCATGAAACAGCGAGCGCGCTGGCACCTGCCGCGACGCTTCATCCGGTGGTTCATGGAACGCCACCGCGACGATTCGCGCCTGCTGGCCATCGAACTGATGAACGAACCCGGCTGGAAGTCGTGGAAGATGCGGTTCGCGCGGGCGATGTTCCGAACGCTCGCCGACCAGCGCGGACGCGTCCCGCTGTCGGTGGGTTCGACGAACATCCCGAACAACCGGAACTACCGAACGTGGGGGAGCGAAGTGTACCAGTGCCACAAGAACTTCGCCCACACCGAAGGGCAGTACC
>NZ_MEIH01000358.1:0-2846 GCF_001723155.1 Haladaptatus sp. W1 | reverse complement strand
CTGTGAGAGATATGTTCCAGGCGCGCGCTCGATGTGATCATGCAGCTCCGCGCGTACTTCTTGTTCGAGTGGATCAGAGTCATCATACTTACTGTATCTGAGTGGCATAAACGGCCACCAGACCCGGTCTCCGAGCTTTGGTTTAGAGAAGACACCCACTGTATTGGCGTGGGTGGCCAGCGTTCCGATCTCCGGGCGATGGAGGACGACGCCGGCAGTGACAGTCACGCCGATGAGTTCGGCGGTTTTCGTAGGGTGGGCCGGAATCGTCGACTAGATTCGCTCGGGTGTGTCTCTGGATCGTTCGCCTCTACTGTCCTCGTTGATCTGTCCGCGTTCGCCTCACCGCCGGATGCAGTGTCGCTCAACTGCGGCGTCGTGTTGGGAGCAGTGTTCATCTCAACTGTTTCGCTTTGTACCACGGACAATGACGGGGTTGCAACCGGTTTGAACGGACGACCCATGGGGGTCGTCTTTTTGACGGTGCCAATTCCGTTCTCATCTGTTTTCGTCACATGTGGCGACGCATTCAGATTCTCTTTTGATGACGCCGGCGGTCGCATCGCTTGCGATAGTTTCCACTCCTTCTCGATGGTTATCTTCTCGCGTTCCTCGACGTTGAGGGTGTGGTGGAGGCCCAACTGGTCCTCCCGCGAGCAGTCGGTGATGACCCCGCCGACGCGGACGCGGTTGGCGAACCGATGGAACTCCACGTCCTCCACCCGGAGCGTGATGTGCATGTGCTCGCGCTCGCCGCCCGTATCCCGCATCTGGTCGTCGGCGCGCTGGATGCGCCGGGTCGTATCACCCGACACGTCGTCGCCCGGTTCGAGGAGATACGTCAGATGCCAGAGGTCGTCCAGACTCTCGGGGACGAGCGTGATGCGCTCGCGGGTCCCGTCGATGGACGTTCGGTCGTGTATCTGCATGAATAGAAGTGTGTTTTCCGGCGGTAAGTGCCCTGCTATTCGCACCCTAACGCTACGAGTCGTCCCGACGGAAACGAAAAGAGAATCAGACCGCGGGTTGCCCGTCCTCGACTTCGGACCCCTTCTGCAGTCGGTGTTCGTCCGCTTCGGCGTATCCTCGTGCGTAGATGTACGCCGCAGTCACTTGCGCGTAGAAGCCGACGAACACGGCCGCGAGCCAGCCGAGGAGCGGGACCGCGCCGACGGCGCTCGCGATGACACCGGCCACGACGAGGACGCCCAGCGCCAGCAACCAGCCCGTTCCGTACTCCCCGTCGCGGAGGATGGGCACGAGCGATTCGTACTCGAACGCCGACCCCATGGTGTTCTTCTCGGCGAACCGAACGAGCGCGGCGGGAAGGGCGTACCACACCGCGAGTCCGGCCACGAGCGTCAGCACGCCGCCGAGGATGGCCACGAGGCCGCCCAGCGCGGGCGCGTTGTCGGCGAGCGCCACGCCGCCGCCCACGAACACGACGGCCAACACCGCCGGTACGAGCGCGTAGACGACCGTGATGACGACCGCCTTGAGTCCGTCTACCGTTAATTTCGTCCAGTCGCCGAATTCCGGAGCGTCGGTGTCTCCGTCCGAAACACGGCGCAGGACGCGAATCACGTATCCCTGCACGATGAGTGCGGGGATGATGAGGAACCCGAAGATGATGAGTAAGCCGCCGACGAGTATCGTCATCGCGGCGTCGTCACTGTCCTTCAGGTACCGGATACTTTCGTTGAACATTTGTCTCCCCCTCGGGTTGAATCCCGCAGATTCGCCCGATACAGTGCTCTAGACGACGCCTGCGAGCTAACCGTTTGCTCGGGAAAGAGAACATGTTAGAACAGACTAACATCGATGGCGTGTCGAAAAAAACCACAATAGCGAATCGACAACCGTTTGCGCATGGATTGGTCCGCGTCGAGGCGGCGGTTCGGTCGCTGTTGCTGTTCGGCAGTGCTCGGGCCCACGTGGTCTCCGACTCGGCGAAATCTTCGTCGGGACGCCACACGCCATTGATGTTGATGTTGTGTGGTGCGTTCCGACTGGCGTAGGCGGTGGCGTCGCCAGGGACGCGGCTCACCGCTCCGCCCAGGTGGAATAGCACCGCGTATGAGCGGGGTGACTTCGTCGAAAAGGCGTGGTCGACGAGAACTTCAATCAAGTCGTCGGACAGCTCAGGTAGGTCGGTCGACTTCCAATAGTAGTGCCATCCATGGAGAACGGTGCTGTCGAGCCCGCTCTGGTGCGCCACATACCGCTTGGGGGAGACCAAGTCAAGAAGCGGTGTGCCGTGCTCGCGCAGCGGGCGGAGGACACTCTCACCCTCCTCAACCGGACCTGTGTAGCAGGCGTTGATGGCCACGGCGGGTCGCCAGTGAAGCTCCTCGGGGACGACCGAGAGGGGAGGGATGGTTCCCAACCTGACGACGGTGCCAAGCTCGTCGGGAGCATCCTGCACGAAGTCGCGGTAGAAGCGCAGCGCGGCGGCAGTGTCGTCCGCCGCCCAGAACACGGGGCCGGCGAGCACAGTGGGACCGACAGGGTGGAGGGCGAACTCGAAGGAGGTCACGATCCCGAAGTTTCCACCACCGCCCCGCAACGCCCAAAAACAGGTCTGAGTGTTCGTCTTCCGAGGCTCGAATGAATTTGCCATCGGCGGTCACCATATCGGCGGAGAGCAGGTTGTCGACAGTGAGGCCATGCTTGCGCATCAGCCAGCCGATACCCCCGCCGAGGGTAAGCCCGGCGACGCCGGTGTGACTGACGATGCCGCCCGGGGTCGCAAGTCCGTGAGCCTGGGCCTCATGGTCAACGTCGCCCCACAGGGCGCCACCCTGCACTCGAGCTGTCCGTGCGGGAGGGTCAATCCACACGGCTCG
>NZ_MEIH01000357.1:0-4870 GCF_001723155.1 Haladaptatus sp. W1 | reverse complement strand
TGCCATCCATGGAGAACGGTGCTGTCGAGCCCGCTCTGGTGCGCCACATACCGCTTGGGGGAGACCAAGTCAAGAAGCGGTGTGCCGTGCTCGCGCAGCGGGCGGAGGACACTCTCACCCTCCTCAACCGGACCTGTGTAGCAGGCGTTGATGGCCACGGCGGGTCGCCAGTGAAGCTCCTCGGGGACGACCGAGAGGGGAGGGATGGTTCCCAACCTGACGACGGTGCCAAGCTCGTCGGGAGCATCCTGCACGAAGTCGCGGTAGAAGCGCAGCGCGGCGGCAGTGTCGTCCGCCGCCCAGAACACGGGGCCGGCGAGCACAGTGGGACCGACAGGGTGGAGGGCGAACTCGAAGGAGGTCACGATCCCGAAGTTTCCACCACCGCCCCGCAACGCCCAAAACAGGTCTGAGTGTTCGTCTTCCGAGGCTCGAATGAATTTGCCATCGGCGGTCACCATATCGGCGGAGAGCAGGTTGTCGACAGTGAGGCCATGCTTGCGCATCAGCCAGCCGATACCCCCGCCGAGGGTAAGCCCGGCGACGCCGGTGTGACTGACGATGCCGCCCGGGGTCGCAAGTCCGTGAGCCTGGGCCTCATGGTCAACGTCGCCCCACAGGGCGCCACCCTGCACTCGAGCTGTCCGTGCGGGAGGGTCAATCCACACGGCTCGCATCGCAGAGAGATCAATGACGATACCGTCGTCGCAGACGGCGGTGCCGGCGACGTTATGACCGCCGCCGCGCACTGCGATCTCGAGGTCGTACTCCCGTGCGAAATTTACAGCTACAATCACGTCTGCAGTGCCTGAACACTGGACGATGAGCGCTGGGTGACGATCGATCATCCCGTTCCAGACGCCCCGGGCCTCGTCATAGTCCTCGTCGGTGGGCCGAATCAGGGTGCCCCGAAGCGTTTCTCGAAGGTCTTCAACGGCTGTTTGGTCAGCGTCTCTTACCGTTGGTGTCATTACAGGCCCCGTTTTGCATCTCCCTCGTTACATCTTCATCCTTGACGCAGAGTACGGAGAGTGCTACTTGTGTTACGACCTGGCCCATGTTAACTATTGTCACAAGGACGATCTGCTGGATGCATCCTCTATATCTATCACTCCCTTCTAACAAACGACTGAAAGACGACATTCAACTGCTGACTCAGCAGCTCAGAACGCTTCGGCGTGTTCTTCACTCACCCCTTACCAACCGGGCGACAACGTACAGGTCTACGTCTCCGAGACAGATCCCGACAGCGAACACCACGGGAAAGAAGGCACCATCACGGATGACCTGCAGGACACTCTCAGAGACGAGACTGGACGTGAACTTGACTCCTACAGCTACCGCGTTGAAACCGATGGTGAGGAAATCGATGTTTGGTTCCGGCATCGCGATTAGGTGCCAGTATCACAGTAACCAAGTACCGATACTCCACTGCAATGACCAATAACGAACGCAAACTAACGTGGCCACAAATCCGGGATGTACTCGAAGTTAACGAGGATCGCCTTTGCAGTACGTGGCTCACGGGAAGTTTTGTAAACCCGATGACGGAAGTCACACGAGAGTACGACGTCGATGTTGTCCTTGTATTCGAGACCTACGAGGCCATAGCCGAATTCGAATGAAGTCACTCAATCGGGAGCGCACGCAGATCACACCCTGAGTGTCTTCGTTGTTTGGGAGTGCTACCTCTAATTCTTTTTCATCAAGCAAACTCTTCCTCACTGTCCCTCAGTCGCACTTCAGGATACGACGCCAATGGTAATTAGTATTGTATACCAACATCGAGGAGCACTCTAAATTTCGTTCTCCCCCTGCATGGGGTGTCAGTGCAAAAGTCGCTTCAGTGATTTTCAGTCACCGGCGATATCCAATACAACCTTGCCAGTGAGTCCGCTTCCTTCGACCATCTCGTGTGCCTTCGCCACCTCCTCCAAGGGAAGAACTGAATCGATAACCGGTTCGAGCTGACCACGCTCAGCGAGCCGTCGTAATCCCTCGAGTGGCCGTCGACTACGTTCAAGGAACAGCATCTCAATTGAGAGGTTCTTCTGGTATGCATTCCCCCATTCACCCTCCGGTTCGAGAATGGTAACCAGTTGACCATGCGGCTTCGTAATGCCGGTGCTTTCGACCAGCGTATCACCCCCGACAGTGTCGAAGACGAGATCAACATGTTCATCGAACTCTGACTCAATTACGTCGGTAAATTCCTCGGATTTGTAGTCGATTGCGCGAGCCGCACCGAGATTTTCGGTCTGTTCAACCATCTCAGGGCTCGCTGTTGCGATGACCTGTGCTCCGGCAGCGTGCGCGATCTGTACCGCGTGGGCACCGACACCGCCGGTGCCGTGGATCAGTGCTGTCTCACCAGCCGCCACATTGCCCCGCGTGATGATTGCCTCCCATGCGGTTCCACCAGCGAGCGGGAGCGCCGCTGCTTCGGTGTGGGAAAGATTTGTAGGCTTCTGAGCGACGATTGACTCATCGGCGACGTGGTATTCGGCGTAACTCCCCTGGTTGCCGAAGATCTCCGGTGTGTAGAACACTTCGTCACCAGGTTCGAAGTCCATGACAGCTTCGCCCACAGCTTCGACAACCCCGGAGACATCGTACCCAATGACTGTTGGCGGGGAAATACCAGCCCATGATCCAGCTTGGCGAATCTTGTAGTCGACAGGATTGACTGACGACGCATGCACCCGAACCAGGACTTCGGTCGGTCCAGGAGATGGCTTCTCGACATCGCGGTTTTCGAATATGTCGGTACCACCGAAGTCTGTGATAACCATTGCGTCCATACCCAACAGTACCACCGCTACTGGAGTATAGATTGTGTCCACTGGGGTGGTACTGGGAAGCCCGAATTAAATCGCAGGTTGTTTGGCGGGGAGGCGAACCGCAATAAATTGCATTAATTAGAAGTAGCTAATATTTCAATCAGCAGTCGACGATAATGCGTTTGGACGAGTCATGTCTGTCCGAACAGAACCAACACTGGTCTTCCTGAATAGATTGGAAAGATCATGAGTACAAAACAATCCACAGGATTTGAAGCTGACGAGACGGCACAGCAACGCGCACAGTGGGAACAGTTCTCCTTCGACGTCGATGCCCCTGGAATAGTCGAAGTGACCAACGAGAGCCACGAGAGCCCCGCAGCCCACCAGTACACAGTCTCCATTGACGACGTGACTCACGAGCTGATGGCCTGCACGTGTCCGCATCACGTCCACCGCAACGCTGTCTGCAAACACATGGCCGCCGTCGAAACCGCAACTGACGACGGGACGCTCGACGTCTTCCCCTCGGAGGACGAAGACGATACCAACCCCGAAAGGTCAGAAGGCATCGTTGACCGCCTCAGAATCGCTGTTGGAAGTCGTAGACCGAATCGTACAACGAGTGTCTGTGCGGCCCGTGCATCACGAAGTGGGTACCACCGCCGATTTCGAGGTACTGTTTCTCGTCGCTTCCGAGTTCATCGTACAGCGTGAGCGCATCGCTCCGCTGGGCGACTGCATCTTCGCTTCCGCGGACCACGAGTGTCGGCACCTCGATAGCGTCGGCGTCGTAAACCGGTGTCCCTTCACAGCCATCTCGGACGTCGGCCAGCGCACCCGTCTGGGCGATGTACGCGTCTTCTCCCTCGACGCCCTGATTTGAGGAGACCTGCGTCTCCCAGATAGCCTCGAACAATGGCGTTGGTTCCTCCATTCCTTGCCGTGCCATCACCGTCGGTTTCTCTTCTTTGTAATAAGCGTCGAGGCCGGGTTCGAGGCCGAGTCCGGCGAGTCCGTCTTCGAAGTCGTACGGCGGGGCGTAGACGGGTGCACACAGGACGAGCGATTCGAGTTCGGGCGCAGACTCCGAGACGAACGTTCCGCCGGTCATTGTCCCCCACGAGATGCCAACGAGGTGAATCGCGTCGAATCGATCACGGACGAACTCGTAGGCCGCTTCAACGTCCATCGCTGCATCTGCTGCGCGAACTGCCGGGCCGTTTTCTTCAGGGGGCACCTGCATCTCCGGTGGTCGCTCGCTTTCGCCGTACCCGCGTACGTCGAGCGCGAAGACTGCCTGTCCGTGCTCAGCCGCACGATTCAACCACGAATACGAATCGTCGTCGGGGACCGGCGGCGCGAGAAGCGCCTTCGACGACGTCATCCCGCCGTGCAGGAACAAGACGGCTTCCTCGGCGCCATCTGTCGTCTGTTCCCAGACACGCAGCTGCGTCTCGTCTGCCGCATATACGTCATGTGCTATCAATTCCATACAGTAGAACTTGGCTACGAATTAAATAAGAGGGTGGTTGATATGTGAACCGTCAACCTCGTCTGGTGACGAGGCTCCATAGTGCCGCGTGGGATTTGATTTATCCTTCCCCGACCATCCGGTCTTCTGCGTCCCACTCGCGCTTTCGGAGTTCGTACTTCTGGATTTTTCCGGTCGCCGTCGTCGGTAACGACTCGACGAACTCGACTTCTTTGACCACCTTGTAGCCCGCGAGCGATTCGCGCATGAACGACTCCAGTTCGTCTTCGGTGACGCCCGGGTCTTTCGAGTCGCCGTTCGTGGGAAGGACATACGCCTTCGGTGATTCACCCCACTTGTCGCTCGGTATCGGGATGATGGCAACTTCCGAGATGGCCGGGTGGTCGTGCAGAACATCTTCGAGTTCGAGACTTGAGATGTTCTCCCCGCCGGAGATGATGATATCCTTCTTACGGTCTTGAATTGTGAGGAATCCTTGTTCATCCACCGTTGCGAGGTCACCCGTGTGGAACCAGCCCTCTATACGGTCGTTGAACGCCTCGTGCGTCTCATCAGGCTTGTTCCAGTACCGTTCGAGAATCATGTTTCCGCGAAC
>NZ_MEIH01000356.1:0-2372 GCF_001723155.1 Haladaptatus sp. W1 | reverse complement strand
GCGCAGCCAGGCGTATCGACCGTTCGGGTGCGACCGTAGTGGTCTAACTGTGCCTCAGTGTGTTCGATCTCGTCGTAGTAGCGGTACTGCAGCCGGTACAGGTCGTTGGAGGGTGTGGCGACATACAGGACGTGCTCGCCGGGCTCTGGGCCACGACAGGAAAGCGTGGGTTCGTGGTGCTCACACTGATAGATGACGCCTGTGAGCGTGCGTTTCTGGGTGTAGATCTGGATCGGGTCCGTACACTCCAGGGCGAGGACCGTCTGCTGATCGGTCATTGCTCGGCCTCCCGTTTCTGACGAAGGCGCTGACAGAGCTGGCAGGGTGCGTACTGATCGTCTTGTGCCTCTGTGCGCGTGCAATAGGCGAGTGGGTTGTCGGTCTGCAGCGTACAGAGTGAGTGGTTGTCCGCGTCGAGTTCGTGATAGGCGAAGGCGTCGCCTGCAAGCTGATCGACGATAGCGACCGTCTCATCGGCGGGATAGGGGTCACCAGCGATGCGCTGGTCGCGTTCGATGCTTCGACTCGACCACGACCTCGCGCCGGGCGGCTATTCGTGGATTTTCCACACCGGAGAGGACACCGCGAAGGTCGGCCTCTGTTACATCCAAAACGAGAGCCACCACGACTACGCCAAGGAGGGAATGGGTATCGACGATTACCTCCAACACTGGTTGGACACCGACCCGCGGTTCGAGAACGCGGAACGGATGGAAGGCAAACAACACCGCGGGTCCGCCCACATCCAGATGCCCGGCGGCCTCTCCACGGACAACTTCATGGCCATCGGCGACACCGTGCCGACCATCGACCCGCTCTGGGGTGAGGGGATTCACACCGGCATGAAATCCGCGCGAGCGGCGGCGATAACCGCTGATCGCTGTTTCATGACCAGCGCCTCGGACACCTCCGCGGAGAAGATGTCGATATACGATAATCTCTGGCACGGCGACGTCGCGCCGCAGATGCGGACGCGACTGCTGATGACCCAACTGCTCTATCTCGCCGAGAACGAGCGCTACGACACGCTGATTCGTGACCTCAAGCAACTCAGTCACGAGATGCGTGCGAACGCGAACAACGGAAGACTTCGCGGTATCATGAAGCTCCTCCACTGGGAAGACATCCCGCTCCTCAAGCGGTTCGCCAGAGAACGGCTCCCGATGTAACGTCTCCGACGCTATTTTTCGGCCGAACTCGCGGTTCCCGTCTCTCGAATCCGACGGCGATACTTTTCGAGCGCGTCGTCCAACGCGGCTCCGGCGTCCACGTCGAGTGCGTTCGCCACCGCGAGCAACGAGAACAGCGCATCGCCGAGTTCGTCTTCCGTCACGTCGAGCGCCGCCGGGTCGTCACCCCACCCCGTCGATTTCGTCGCGTCGGCCGCGATTTCCCCGACCTCCGCGGCCAAATCGAGAATTCGATACGCGGGGTCGCTCTCCAGGTCGTGCTCCGCCACGAACGCGGCAACCGCCTCTTGTTCGTCCATATTCACTTCGAACCGACATGTCGGAGTAAACTGTTCCGGTTCGCCTCGCTGCCTTCCGGTACGCAACGTGTGGTGGTCGAACTATCCCGTTCGGCGCGCTGACGGCGGCTCCGGATATCCGTGTCGCTGACCGCGAGTACGGAAATGACGGCTCCTACTGTCTCGTGTTGGAGTACTGATTGCTACGGCAAATTACTGAATATGAGTATATCAAACTGAATTATACTGATGTTAACTAAATCATACTATATTATACTGATTCCACTATAACTCCCTCCTTCTTTTCCTTCTCATCCTTTCCCTTCCCCTTCTTTTCCTTCTTCATCCACCACCGCAAACCGGGGTCGCTCCGTTTCGGAGCGTCCTGATCGAAATCATCCGCGAACTAATATGTCCTCGGAACGCGATTGACGTGATTGAACGTTCGGATGTGGGAGGGGAATCCGACGCGGCGAGGAGTACTTCGATTCGGCGCGGTAGCGGCCGGTGTCGGCGTGGCGGGGAGTTCCGTCCGACGAACCGAGAGCGACGCTGATTGCCTGTCCGGGGACCGCGGGACGAACGACGAAGCGGACGCTCCGGTCGACGTTCGCGGAGCCATCTACTTCCCGTCCAGAGCGTACAACACGTTCCAGATGTGGCACGGCTACGACCCCGACGTCATCGAACGCGACCTCTGCTATGCGAGTCGGATTAACCTGAACGCGCTGCGGGTGTGGCTGAGTTTCGAAACGTGGCGGCGCGAGCCGTTACGGTTCGGACTCCGACTCGAACACTTTCTGACGACGGCGGCGAACCACGGTCTCCGGGTCCTGCTCGGCATCTTCGAAGGTATCGGGTTGAATCCCACGGAACGCCAACTGCAAAACACCGACCCGCTCAC
>NZ_MEIH01000355.1:0-2014 GCF_001723155.1 Haladaptatus sp. W1 | reverse complement strand
ACAAACTCCGAGAGCAGTGCGAGTTCAGTTGGGTCAGCGTCGTTCACTGTCGCAATCGCCCTGATCAGCTCTTCACTGACGTTGTCTGTTATCGGATCAAACTCAGTCTGGTAGGCCTCATCGTCTGTTTGCTTGTGCTCGTCGTTGGAATGGGGATGTTCGGTCATGGTGTGGGTGCGAGAAGTGATAACTATAGAATGCACCCACACATGGCATGTGAAACAGCCAGACTGTTTCTGAAAGGTTTGTTTCCCCGCCTGGAAACAGATACACAGTATGTCCTTGCTCCTTCGTCAGAGAAACCTATGCACACCAGTCACATAAAGCTCTGGCTGGGAATCGAACACAATTGAAGTGAAGGATACTCCGTGCCACTCGTACATCCGTCCCTCACGAACACAAACGATACAGCAGAAGGTAGTCAGTCGCCGTACGCAGTAGGCTCGGACACCGTAATCCACCCATCACTCGCAACCTCGACGTGATACTGGTTATATCGGAAGGAAACACTCCCCTCACTATCACGGGTCTGTCCGGCGACCTTCGGCCCGAAGAAGCCGTCTTCAATCGCGGCAATATCCACACACTCGTATAACGGGGGATCTTTGATGTCGACGGGCGCAACGTCTGCGGCGTCCGCGATTGCGAACATGATTTCGGTGGTGAGATCGCGGTGGCTCTCTCGTTCGTAATGGGCCTGTGTCATAAACGCCATGTCGGGATCGTCGGGTCCGTTTCCGTCCTGTGCAAGTTTGGTGCCATCATCGGTTTGGTCATTACTTGTGGTCATCTGTCGTCCTCCGTGTGAAAATATCCTATCGTACTGTCGAGCCCGAGGCAGTGATATCTCTCTGGGCAGCCATGGGTTACCGAGTGTCCTCCCGGTCGAACTCGCTGCGAGCGTGTGTTTCTTGTCGATTGTCGAGACTGCCACCGGCACCCTCCAACGCCGTCAACACCTGCACTGCATGTGGACCTGGCGTGATCGTCTCGGTATCTGCATCAAACTCGATCACGTCCAAGTCGACGAGTTTCGGAACATGAGAGTTGAATCTGATAGAGTCGCCGCTCGATGAACGAGGGCGAGAGATAGGGGTGTTCCACGTAGTTCGTTGCAGCGTCCGTGGTCGCCATTCGTCGTGAGTTTGGTCGTCATTCGGTTAAAGGATTCGTGTGGCGGAGTGAAAGTGGTCGGCGAAGGTTTATATGAGATAGCGGGACCAAACCCGCCAATCGAATGGCAAAACACCTCCGCTACGTCGTTCGGATGCTGTTCCTCTGGCTGAGAGCGGTCGTCCGACGGAAGTGTTCGACGGTTCGTCGTCTCCGAACCGGTCAGAGTATCGAACTCGCCAAGGGAGAGAATGGTCAGGTGCAGCGCGATGACGACCTCCCGAAGTACGGTTACGGATGATCAAACGAGCATCGGCAGATACCGCAACCCGACGAAGATAGCCACGGCGGCACCGATGGGAATCGTGAGGTTGTCGTGATGACGTAGCCCGCGATGACGGGTTTCACGCCGTCCGCGAGCGTCGCAGCGACGGCACCGAACACGGCGGCGGGAAGCGGGAGGCCGAAGGCGGATGCGATGAGAAGACAGACCGCGAAAGTCACCAGCAAAGTGTGGGCCGCCTTGATGCCGAGTTCGCCCGACCCGATGAGGCCGCTGATGGGGTCGGCGATGGTCAGCATGAGCATCGCGGGAATGGCGATTCGCGGTTCGAACACCCACGCCGTCGCGGTCATGCCGAAGAAGTAGAGGGCGTAACCTGCGAGGTTGTCCTGTTCGTAACTCCGCGTGAGTTCGTCGTATATCTTCCAGTCGAGGCCGACGAACAGGCGGATGATTTCGAGTGCGAGCGCGACCGCGGAACCGAGGAGAAGAAGCCAGCGCAACTGCTCCCACGTCAGCAAGCCCAGTAGGTACAGCGCCGGAAATCCGGTTCCGCTGACGTGTACCAGCCTGCGCTTGACTTCACCCGCCACGGTTAGAGTTCGGAGAAGGCGCGCT
>NZ_MEIH01000354.1:0-8059 GCF_001723155.1 Haladaptatus sp. W1 | reverse complement strand
AATCCGACGCGGCGAGGAGTACTTCGATTCGGCGCGGTAGCGGCCGGTGTCGGCGTGGCGGGGAGTTCCGTCCGACGAACCGAGAGCGACGCTGATTGCCTGTCCGGGGACCGCGGGACGAACGACGAAGCGGACGCTCCGGTCGACGTTCGCGGAGCCATCTACTTCCCGTCCAGAGCGTACAACACGTTCCAGATGTGGCACGGCTACGACCCCGACGTCATCGAACGCGACCTCTGCTATGCGAGTCGGATTAACCTGAACGCGCTGCGGGTGTGGCTGAGTTTCGAAACGTGGCGGCGCGAGCCGTTACGGTTCGGACTCCGACTCGAACACTTTCTGACGACGGCGGCGAACCACGGTCTCCGGGTCCTGCTCGGCATCTTCGAAGGTATCGGGTTGAATCCCACGGAACGCCAACTGCAAAACACCGACCCGCTCACTGCTCGACCGGTGTTCTCGCCGTCGCAGGAAATCATGAAACAGCGAGCGCGCTGGCACCTGCCGCGACGCTTCATCCGGTGGTTCATGGAACGCCACCGCGACGATTCGCGCCTGCTGGCCATCGAACTGATGAACGAACCCGGCTGGAAGTCGTGGAAGATGCGGTTCGCGCGGGCGATGTTCCGAACGCTCGCCGACCAGCGCGGACGCGTCCCGCTGTCGGTGGGTTCGACGAACATCCCGAACAACCGGAACTACCGAACGTGGGGGAGCGAAGTGTACCAGTGCCACAAGAACTTCGCCCACACCGAAGGGCAGTACCGTCGGTTGCTTCGCCGTATCAACGCGACCGAGCGTCGGACCGGTCGCCCCGTCTGGCTGACGGAGTGGCAGCGACTCGCACCGCCCCGAAAGGGAACCGGAACACATCCGCCGAACTACGCGTCGCTCGCCCCCCTAATCCGTCGGGCGGGCGTCGGCAATTTCTTCTGGTCGCTCATGGTCAAACCCGCGTATCAGGTCTATCGCCGAGAACAGGGATTGATAAGCGGAATATTCCACGAGGACGGCACAGTCTGGAGCGCGGACGATGCCCGGGCCATCAAAGCGATGTCGGGCGACCCCACTTTTTCGGGCGAGGAACGCTCCGAATGGCCGTCGTGGGCCGAGTCCGTTCGGAACGCCGTCACCGACTAGACGTCCCGTATCGCTCGTTCGGCGTCGTCGAGGGCCGCTTCGCGGTCGAAATCGGCGACGATAGCTTCCAGTTCGTCCCGGGACGCGTCCGCGAGGTCGCGGGCGTGTTCCGTTACGTTCGGCACCGCGCGGATGATGTTGTCGATTATCGGAATCGCGGCGGTTCGCGGCGAGCGCGAGAGCGGATTTAGGTCGATGACGATCTCCGTCTTTCCCATCTCGCCGAGCGCTTCGGCCCGGTCGCCGTCCTCCAGCGGGACGAGGACGACATCCGCATCGTAAATCCCGTCTTCGTCCACCTTCCCCCGCTCGTGTTCCAGTCCGGGAATGTGAGCGTCCGCGGCGAGTCCCTTCACGTTCGTCGCGCCGTGTTCACGGAGGTGGTCGGCGATGGCTCGCATGCGTTCTTCCGTCCGTCCGAACAGGTTCACCTCGATGTCCGCGCCGGTCGCCTCGGCGAGGGCGACGGTTTCGCCCGGCACGAGCGCCGCTACGTTTCCGTTCACCGAGAGCACCGCGTGCTCCGCGAGGAGCAGTTGCGCCGCCGCCGCCCGCTCCGCCGCGTCGGCGCCACGCTGGAGAACGCCATCGCGCCCGCGGCGAGCGCGGGCTGGAGCAGACCGAGCGAGGCCAGCGGAATCATGGCGGTGTTGTAGCCGAGCGCCCAGAAGAGGTTCTGCTTTATCTTCGAGAGCGTTCCCGCCGAAATCCGAATCGCCTTCACCACGTCGCGCGGGTCGTCGCGCATCAGCGTCACATCCGCGGCCTCGATGGCGACGTCGGTGCCGCTGCCGATGGCGGTGCCGACGAACGCCGCCGCGAGCGCCGGGGCGTCGTTCACGCCGTCGCCGACCATCATCGCGTTCTCGCCGCCCGCTTGCACGTCCTCGACCACGGCCGCCTTCTCGTCGGGGAGCACCTCTGCGCGAACGTTTTCGGGGTCGATGCCGACCCGTTCCGCGACTGCGCGGGCGGTCCGCTCGTTGTCGCCCGTGAGCATGAGCACGGTCAGTCCGCGCTTTCGGAGGTCCGCGACGGCTTCCTTCGCGCTCGCCTTCACCTCGTCTGCGTTGGCGACGACGCCGAGGAGGCGGTCGTCGAGCGCGACGAGCATGGCCGTCTTCCCCTCGCGTTCGAGCCGTTCCATCGTCTCCTCCGCCGGGTCGGTGTCGATTCCGGCCTCCCGGAGGAGTTTCCGGTTGCCGACGAGCACCTCGCCGTGGCTCGTCTCCGCCCGGATTCCGTGGCCGGGAACGTTCTCGAAGGAACTCGGGTCCTCGATTTCGACGCCGCGCTCTTCCGCACCCGCCACGATGGCCTTCGCCAGCGGGTGTTCGCTTCCCCGCTCCGCGCTGGCCGCGACGGAGAGCACGAGTTCTTCCGTCGTCTCGGCGTCCGCTGTCGCTCCGAGTACGTCCGCCCCGCCGTCCGCCATCGCGGGGTCGGTTTCGTCGGCAATCGCCACCACGTCCGTCAACTGCATCTCGCCCTCGGTCAGCGTCCCGGTCTTGTCGAAGACGACCGTCTCCGCGTCCTTCACCCGTTCCAGCACGTCGCCGCCCTTGAACAGGACGCCGGTACGCGCTCCGATGGCCGTTCCGACCATCGTCGCCGTCGGGGTGGCGAGGCCGAGCGCGCAGGGACACGCGATGAGTACCGCGCTGGCGAAGACGACGACGGCGAACTCGAACACCGTGACGCCGCCAGCAGCACCCGCCGCACCGCCCGCGACGTTCGGGCCCCCGGCGACCAGTCCCCACAGCGGCAGGCCGTTCACGAACCCGGAGAGCGCTTCGGGGAACAGATACCAGAGGATTCCCCATAGCAGTGCATTCGCGATGACCGCCGGGACGAAGTAGGCGCTGATGCGGTCGGCGAGGTTCTGAATCTCAGGTTGGCGGGCCTGTGCCTCTTTCACCATGCCGACGATTTGCTGGAGCGCCGTCTCCTCGCCGACTTTCGTCGCTCGAACCGTCAGCACGCCGTTCTCATTGATGGTCGCGCCGATAACCTCGTCGCCTTCGCGCTTTTCGACGGGGACGGATTCGCCCGTCACCATCGACTCGTCCGTCGCGCTCTCTCCTTCCACCACGACGCCGTCCGTCGGAATCTTCTCGCCGGGGCGGACGCGAAGCAGGTCGCCTTCCTTCACGTCTTCGAGCGGGATTTCGCGTTCGCCGTCGTCCTCGATCACGGTCGCCGTATCGGCTTCCAGTTCGAGGAGTTCGCGGAGCGCGTCGCTGGCCTGCCCCTTCGACCGGGCTTCGAGCCAGTTGCCGAGCGTGATGAACACGAGGATGAGCACCGCGCTGTCGAAGTAGGTGCCGCCCGGGATGAGCGACAGCATGACGGCGACGCTGTAGACGTACGCCGTGGTCGAACCGAGCGCGATGAGCACGTCCATGTTCGCCGTCCGGTTCTTCACGAGCGCGTTGTAGGCGTTCCCGTAGAACTCCTTACCCAGCCAAATCTGAACCGGCGTGGCGAGAAGGAACTGTATCACTGCCACATCGACGCCGAACAGCGTCTCGCCCACCATCTCCGGGAAAAACAGGTGTTCGAGCATGAAGAAGACGAGCGGCGCCGCGAGCACCGCGCCGAACAGCGTCAGTCGGAACTGCTTGCGTATCTCGGCGTCGCGCGCGGCTTGGCGGGCGTCCGCCTCCGCTTCCCGCCCGTCCGTGCCGTCCTCCCGGATCGGTTCGTAGCCCGCCCTCTCCACGGCGTCGTAGAAGGCCGACCGGTTCACTCCGGCGGGGTTGTACTCGACGCTCGCCTCGTCGGTCGCGTAGTTGACCTCGGCGTCCACCACGCCCGGGACAGATTCGAGCGCTGTTCGATTCGTGTCCGCACAGTTCGCACAGGACATCCCCGTGATTCCGATGGTCGTCGTCGCGCGAACCGGGTCGTATCCAGCGTCCTCGATGGCCGCGTAGATTTCGGACAGCGAGACGACCTCCGGGTCGTACTCGACGGTTCCCTCGTCGGTGGCGAAGTTGACGTTCGCCTCCCGTACGCCGTCGAGCGAGTTCAACGCCTCGCTGACCGTTCCCGAACAGTTCGCGCAACTCATCCCACGGATTTCGAGTTGCGTTTTTTCCGTCATTGTGTCTCTCTACGGGATACGTGTTCATTCACCTTGTCCTTTAGAAAAT
This sequence comes from Haladaptatus sp. W1, assembly GCF_001723155.1. NCBI lineage: Archaea > Methanobacteriati > Methanobacteriota > Halobacteria > Halobacteriales > Haladaptataceae > Haladaptatus > Haladaptatus sp. W1. The sequence continues at coordinate 3,764 of NZ_MEIH01000354.1, read as the reverse complement.
TCGGTCAGGTGGTGGATGGACCTCAGATACTAATCTCTCCGGTCGAGACGCCGATACGGTCGAACCCGAATGGGGCGTGAACACCTTTGTTACTGCTTTCGACACGCGTATCGCGTATCTTTTTATGCCATGTCGAGCCGATTTCAGAATAATGCGTCGTGCCCTCTTCGTGGCCGTGAAATACACCTCGCACCACACGGTTGCGGCTACGACTGTCCGCTTCCGCCCACGTCGCTCCGGGAGCGTCGTTCGAGCGCCGCCGTCCGCGCTTCTCGTACCACGCGCCCGCCGAGGAACGCCAGCAGGACGCCGACGACCGCATCGCCCCACTTCGGAATCGGTCCCGCGGTAGCGACGGCGAACGGGCGCGTCACTTGCCAGAGTCCGAGCAGGGCGAGCAGTCCCCCCGCTGCGATGCCGACCTGTCGGTCGCGCCACGTGCAGACGACGCCGTAGAGCGCGAGCGCCGCCACGACGACCCCCACGAGAACGTCGTTCCAGAAGTTCGGTGCGAGCATCGCGTCGTAGACGACGAACGGCGCGGCGAGCAGCCAGACGCCGAGCGACATTCCCCCGATGATGAGTTCCTTCCCTCTCATATCCGTCCATTCCCCCATATCCGTTCACGTCCACGATTCGTCGGCGGATAAGTGAGACGGCCGTAGAACAAACTCACTTTCAAAAATACAAGTACAGATGTTTTATCTGTGAGCGTCGTGTAGCGCCACTCGATGCACGACACTGCGACACTCGCCGAATCGCGGACGGTCATGAGCGAAATCCTGATGCCGAACGACGCTAACAACCTCGGTCGGGCGCTCGGTGGGTCGATTCTACACTGGATGGACATCTGCGCGGCCATCTCCTCGCGCCGGTTCTCCCGCCGACAGGTCGTCACGGCGTCCATGGATCACGTCGATTTCCTCGGTCCCATCGACCTCGGCGACATCGTGACTGTGGAGGGGTACGTGTTCGAGACGGGCGAGACGAGCATGGAGGTCGTGGTCTCGGTTCGGGCAGAGCGGCCCAGTCACGACGAGAAGGGAGAGACGGCGACGTCGTTCTTCACGATGGTCGCGCTGGACGACGACGAGACTCCGACGGCGGTCCCGAACCTCGACTGCCCGACCGACGACCAGAAAACCCTGCGTGACGACGCCCTTCGTCGCCGCGAAAAGCGCCGCACGTCGCTCAGTGCGTCCCAATAAGAACGGCCGCTACCAGTCGAGCGACCCGCCGCTCTGATACTCCGTGACTTGCGTCTCGAAGAAGTTCTTCTCCTTGTTGAGGTCCACCTGCTCGGACATCCACGGGAAGGGATTTTCCGTCCCGTACTGTTCGTCGAGGTCGAGTTGCGCCAGTCTGCGGTCGGCGATGTGCTCGACGTACTCGGCGAACTGCGCCGCGCTCATGCCGAGGATTTCGTCCGGGCAGGCCTCGTACGCGTAAATTTTCTCCAACTCGACGGCGTTCGTGATGAGGTCGGTCACCTCGTCGCCGAACGCGTCCGTCCACGCGTTCGGGTTCTCCGCGCGGATTTCGTTGATGAGGTCCACGCCGAACCCGACGTGGAGCGACTCGTCGCGCAGGATGTACTCGAACTGCTGGCCGATGCCGACCATCTTGTTCTGGCGCTTCAGGCCGAGCATCATGGCGAATCCTGCGTAGAAGAAGACGCCCTCCATGATGACGTAGAAGCCAACGAGGTCGCGGAGGAACTCGCGGACGTCGGCGTCGGTTTCGATGGTGAAATCGGGGCGGTCGATGGCGCGGGTCAGGTCCACGACGAACTCGTCCTTCTCGGCGATGGAGGGAACCCGGTCGTACATCCCGTAGAGGTAGTCGGGGTCGAAGCCGAGCGAGTCACAGCAGTAGATGAACGTGTCCGTGTGAATCGCCTCCTCGTAGGCCTGTCGGAGGAGGTACTGGCGACACTCCGGAGCCGTCACGTACTCGTAGAGCGCGAGGACGATGTTGTTCGCGGTGAGCGATTCCGCCGTCGAGAAGAACCCGAGGTTCCACTCGATGAGTTGGCGCTCGGCGTCGGACAGGGCATCGCCGTTCCACTGGGAGATGTCGTCCTGCATCGGGATTTCCTCCGGAACCCAGTTGTTGTTGACGCCCGCCTCGTAGTAGTCGCGGGCCCAGTCGTAGTCGAGCGGCAGTATCTTGTTCGGGTCGTGTTCGTTGTCGGTGTCGAGTATCGGCATGTATCGTTCGTGAGGTATGTTATCGCGTCGGTCGTGTCACTGGCAGGCGTCGCAAGTGGGGTCCTCGACGGTGCAGAGGTCGGTTTCGCCGTCTCCGCTGTCGGCGTCCCCGCTCCCGTCGTCGTCGGGGTCGGTTCCGAATCCGTCCCGGTGCTGGCTCTTTCCGTATTCGGCCATGTCGAGCGTCGATTTCTCGATTCCCGACGCGCCGAGCGTGCGGAGGTAGTAGGTCGTCTTTAGTCCCAACCGCCACGCCGTCTTGTACACGTCGTCGAGCAGGGTGCCGTCGGTCGAGGGGAAAAAGACGTTGTGCGAGACGGACTGGTCTATCCACGTCTGTCGGTGCGCGGTCAGGCGGAGTTGGTGGCGCGGGTCGATTTCGAACGCACCCCGGTACAGTTCCTTCAGGTCGTCCGGAACGGTGTCGATTTCCTGAATCGTCCCGTCGTGGTATTTGATGCGGTCCACCATCTCCTCGTCCCACAGGTCGAGGGCTTTCAAGTCGTCCACGAGGTGGTCGTTGACGACAGTGAACTCCCCGGACATGTTCGATTTCACGTAGAGGTTCGAGTACATCGGTTCGATGGAGGGCGTGGTTCCGTTGATGGTCGAGACGGTCGCCGTCGGCGCGATGGCCATCGTGTTCGAGTTCCGCATGCCGTGCTCCTCGACGTGTTCGCGGACGACGTACCAGTCGAGCGTCTCCTCGCGTTCGGTCGGAATCTCGCGGCCGCGTTCGGCTTCGAGCGTATCTACGGTATCCTGCGGGAGCATCCCGCGGTCCCACTTTGACCCCTCGTAGGACGGGTAGGTCCCGCGCTCCGCCGCGAGTTTCGAGGAGTTGTGAATGGCGTGATAGGAGACGAACTCCTGCCAGCGGTTCGCTTTCTCGATCGCGTCCTCGGAGTCCATGGGGATTCCCAGTTCCATCAGCGCGTCGTGGAATCCCATCGTGCCGAGCCCCACCGGCCGATGCTGCATGTTCGAGTGTTCGGCCTCGTCCGTCGGGTAAAAGCAGAGGTCAACCACGTTGTCCAGCATCCGCATCGCGGTTTCGATGGTCTCGGCGAGGTGGTCCGAGCGCGCCGCCGTCCCGAACCCAGTCGGCGAGGAGCGCACAGCGGTCGACGTCCGTGTCGCCGCCCGCCACTTGCTCCGTTTATCTGGAGCGTGTCTGCGCCAACGTCGCTCAGAATCACGAGGTCGTACTCGTCCAACGCGTCGGTCGTCCGCGGAAACGATTCGGCGGCGACGTGACACGGCTGATATGTCACCGACGCGCCGACCGATTCGAGCGTTTCGATGAACCGGTCCGCCGCCTCCCCGTACTGGCTGTCGCGCATGACGTTTCTCCCCTTTATTTCGAACTGTACCGTCACCCACGACTCACCGGCGAGCAAGACGTTCGTCATCGATTGTCGTGTCAAACCGTCGCCCCATAACCCTATCGTTCGCGTCAGAACGGGAACAGTCGCGCCTTCGCCTCGTCCGTCAGCGGCGCGCCGTACTCGCTCACTTCGAACGCCTCGGCGTAGCGGACCTCCTCGCCCGCCG
>NZ_MEIH01000353.1:0-3866 GCF_001723155.1 Haladaptatus sp. W1 | reverse complement strand
AGAGCGTCACTGTCCCAACGTTGGGCCCGGTGAACTGTACATTCCAGTGCGGAGTCTGGAGACCCCCAAGGGGAAGCGAAGACCCTATAGAGCTTTACTGCAGGCTGTCGCTGGGACGTGGTCGCTACTGTGCAGACATAGGTAGGAGCCGCTACACAGGTATCCGCGCTAGCGGATCACCGAGGCATCAGTGAAATACTACCCGGTAGTGACTGCGACCCTCACTCCTGGCGGAGGACACCGGTAGCCAGGCAGTTTGACTGGGGCGGTACGCGCTCGAAAAGATATCGAGCGCGCCCCAAGATTTCCTCACTCGGGTCGGAGACCCGAGGAAGAGCGCAAGAGCAAAAGGAAGTCTGACAGTGTCCTACACAACGAGGGACGCTGACGCGAAAGCGTGGTCTAGCGAACCAATGAGGCTGCTTGTTGCGGCCCATTGATGACAGAAAAGCTACCTTAGGGATAACAGAGTCGTCACCGGCAAGAGCACATATCGACCCGGTGGCTTGCTACCTCGATGTCGGTTCCCTCCATCCTGCCCGTGCAGAAGCGGGCAAGGGTGAGGTTGTTCGCCTATTAAAGGAGGTCGTGAGCTGGGTTTAGACCGTCGTGAGACAGGTCGGCTGCTATCTATTGGGGGTGTTACGATACTTGACGAGAACGTTCGTATAGTACGAGAGGAACTACGAATGGGTGCCACTGGTGTACCGGTCGTCCGAGAGGGCGCGTGCCGGGCAGCTACGCACCACGGGGTAAGAGCTGAACGCATCTAAGCTCGAAACCCACTTGGAAAAGAAGTATCACCGAGATCACTCGTAGAAGACGAGTTCGATAGGCTCGGGATGTACGCGCCGAGGCAACGAGGCGTTCAGTCCGCGAGTACTAACAGATCGACGCCACACAATCATACCGCATACTGGTTTCACACGCACTCTCGTGTGTGAGTCCAGGCGTATACTGGATTGCACGTACATTACGGTTCGTTCGAACCATCAACGATTGGTATCCCTGTCACGGTTCGATTCCGTGAGTTGACGTTAAGGCGGCCAGAGCGACAGGGCGACACCCGTACCCATCCCGAACACGGAAGTTAAGCCTGTCTGCGTTTCGGTCAGTACTGGAGTGCGCGAGCCTCTGGGAAATCCGATTCGCCGCCTCCCATTCATACTCGCATTCATTACCCGCACGGAGCTACCGCTCTGTGCGGGTTTGCTATTTCTATCCGGCCGCTTGAGACCGCTACGTTTAAAGTGACCGACTTCAAAGAAGAGACTGCGCCAAGGTGGCAGAGTCCGGCCGAACGCAGCGGCCTGCAGAGCCGCCCATCGCCGGTTCAAATCCGGCCCTTGGCTTTTTTACGAATTGTTCGTTCCAGCGGTTGCTCTGTAGCATAGAACGTGTTTTCAGTCGCCGATACTACCCTCGGTAATACGTTTCTGCTGTAATTTGCTGGTCTTCTGTCCCTTCTCCGTGGTGAAAATGACTGAATGCGCACCGTTTAGGTGTCAGTTTGGACTTGATTAGAGCGGAACGGGTTGTTGTTCGTGGACGCTCTCGTAGAGGGCATCGATGATTTTCATCGTTCGGATTCATCTGTCGCATCGGTCTCCGGGGACCGCCCTGTTTCGATACAGTTGACGGACTCCTCGACTTCGAGTGCGTACTGATTTGTTGGGTTGAACTCTTCGATGACGTGTCGGTCGTCGATTCGATACTCCAATCGAGTGCCGTCATCTCCGCGTGGGACGAACGCTTCTTGGGATTCGAGCCATCCGTTGGCCGCTTCGACGCGGTAGAATTGCGTGTCGGTCGTTGTGAAACCCGAGGACAGTTCCGCTGTTATGCCATTTCGTATTCGAGCACGGCCGTTAGTTCGGTTACGACGCCACAGTTCATGGTGTCCGTCGCTGTCGCGTATACGCGCTCGGTCGCCGAGGAACAGTCGGGCGGCGTTGACCGTATAGCATCTGACATCAATCAGACTTCCGCCAGCGAGGTTTGGATCGAGTCGAACGTTTTCGGAGTCACGCATCGGAAACTGAAAACTGGCTTTGAGGGCGCGAATGTCCAAGCCATGGCTGATTTCGACAGCACGTCGTGTCCGAGGGGGTTGTACACGGCTTCTATCTCGTCGTCTCCGAGTAACTCGTCGTAGGTTCCATAGGCGCGCGGTACTTCGAGCCAATCTGCAACGCTCGCGGCGCGCGATGCGTCTCGGGACGCGAGTGCACTGACCTCGTGTCCGGCCTCCCTAATCGCCGGTACGACGACGTTCGTACCGATGGTTACGGTGCTGATGACGCCGAATTTCATACCCTCGGTACGTTCTCGCGGATAATGAAAAGAAGCGTCGTACCGGATCGCCAAAAAGTAACCATTATACCGAACGCGGACAGGGGCTAGAGTATGCAACGACGAGCAGCGGGCGTATACATTGCGATCTTCCTCGTCATTTCTGCCGGGGCATACTCACACGACGCCGTGCAGGGAGAGCGGGTCGTCCGTCCCCGGTTCTGGTGCGTGCGACATACTCGGACGCTCGTCCCCCGGCCCAATAAGCGGTTTCGTCTCGGCAGGTGTTTTTCGCGACTGAGTAAACTTTTTGTTCCGGGGGTGCAAAGGTGTGTGTATGAACGTCACAGTCAAACTCACCGGCCCGATGGTCGCGCGCACCGGAACCCGCGACGCACGCGTGGCAGTCCCCGACGAGGCGACCGTCGAGGATGTCGTCGAACAACTCGGCGAGCGCTACGGCCCGCAAGTCCGCGCGGGTATCGTGGACGGATTCGGCCTTCGCTCGGACACCAGCCTCGTCCGCGAGTCCGACCACGAACCGCTCTCGGTTCACAGTCCCGTCGAAGCGGGCGACACCGTTCGCGTACAGGTCCACGCCTGATTCGACGCGACGCTTCCCACGACCTCGGAACCTCGGTTTCTCTCTTCGTTTCCTCTCTCCGCTTCTCTCGTCCTCCCGAGCAGAAAACTTATACTCTATTCTGATACCTCTCCGTCATGAGCTTCCGGCGAAGTGTGATTCCGTGAACCGCCGCCGAGCGGTCGGCGCGCTCTGTGTTCTCCTCGCGGTGGCGTTCGCGGCGAACACGCTCTGGTTGGTTCCCGACGGTAACGGTCTCCGATACGAGTACCGGGCGGTCGAGTTGGACCACTCGCACACGACCCACTACGTTCGACATTCCTCGTCGGTCCAAGACTGCTCCCCGAGGCTCGCTCGCACCTGCGGGTTCGAATTCGCGGCGATACACGGCGGCGTTTCGGTCGGCGCTAACTTCTCGCGTTCGTGGCCCGACTACGACTACATCCAGACCAGAAACGGATTTTACGAACCGACCGTCGAGGTGGAAAACGGAACGACCGTACTCACGGCGCGGAACGTCTCGTTCGCCACCGTACTAGCGAACGTCACGTACGACCCGGACTCTGCAACCAGTCGAACGGGTCCCAAACTTCGGACGGCGATTCGAACGGGACATGTCCGCACGCGGTCGGAGATTCCTCGGCACCTTCGCTTCCTCAGCGAGAGTGGCACCTACTACTATCTTCGAACGTCCCACGTCGGACCGGCCCATCCGTTCCTCGGTCCCAAACTGTTCGCCATCCGTATTCTCCTCTGGCTTGCGACGGTTCCGCTCTCCGTCGTCGGCATCGCGTACTGGTACGACTGAGTTCTCACCCCAGTCGCGCCAACCGATTCAGCGCGTACACCGTCCGAAGCACGTCGCCCGCCTTTCCGCGGTCGAAGATGAGTTCGTCGGTGCGAACCACGTGGTCCAGCACGTCGCGGGAGGCGTGTTCCGGCGCGGCACCGATGCCGTAGTCGTTCTCGTCCACCCACTGCATCACGCGCA
>NZ_MEIH01000352.1:0-14258 GCF_001723155.1 Haladaptatus sp. W1 | reverse complement strand
TTCTCCTCTGGCTTGCGACGGTTCCGCTCTCCGTCGTCGGCATCGCGTACTGGTACGACTGAGTTCTCACCCCAGTCGCGCCAACCGATTCAGCGCGTACACCGTCCGAAGCACGTCGCCCGCCTTTCCGCGGTCGAAGATGAGTTCGTCGGTGCGAACCACGTGGTCCAGCACGTCGCGGGAGGCGTGTTCCGGCGCGGCACCGATGCCGTAGTCGTTCTCGTCCACCCACTGCATCACGCGCAGGTCGCTCTTGCTGTCGCCCATGACGAGCGTGAACGGGTCGTCCACGCCGAGGACGTCCAACGCGGCCTCCACGCCGACGACCTTGTTCAACTCCCGGCTTCCGATTTCGGCGGCGTCACCCTCGTAGTAGGCCACGTCGATTCGGTCGAAGGTGTCCCGCACGTCCTCCGGAATCGCTTCCACGTCCGCGTCCGGCATTCCGCCTTGCGCTTCGAGCACGCCGCGGATTTCGGGGTCGCTGTGGGCGTAGTAGGTCCGCGCCCACTCGCTTCCGTCTTCGACCACCGTCTCGCCGAGCAGGTCGAGTTGGTAGACCAGCGCGTCGTCGATGACTTCCACCGCCTTCGCGCTCCCCGTCTCGAAGTTCGGCTTCATCGTGATGTTGAACTCGTTACCCTGCAGGTGGGTCCCCGCCGGAGTTCCTCGGGCGCGGACGAGAGCACCTGCGAGCGCACGGTGTCGAAGACGTCCCGGATGTCGTCGTCCAAGTCCTCGAACAGCAGTCGTTTGGTCTCCGCGCCGTGGCCCGGCGTGAACACGCCGGTTCCCGCCTCGTAGACGATGCTCACCGTGCCGGAGTGGACGATTTCGTTGCCGAGTCCCTGAATCGTGAACCCCTTCACGTTCTCCAGCGTCTGACCGGTACAGACGACGATGGGGACGCCCTTCTCGTGGAACTCGGTCAACAGGTTGAGTACCTCCCGCGGAATCTCGTTGTCCGTTCCGCCCGCCGACCGGAGCGTCTCGTCCACGTCCAGCACGAGCGCGTTCACCGACCGGCCGTACTTCGAGTAGAGGTCGAGCGCGGTGAACGCTTGGTCGCGCGTGGCGTGGGCCGCCACGTCCGCGTACGTCTCGCCCGCGTCGAACTCCTCCCGAATCTCGTCCTTTCTCCCCTCCAGTTCGTCGCTCGCGGACTGCCAGTGTTCCAACGCGACCCGCGAATCGACCGGCGGAAACACGTCCACGAAGTCCTGATACGCTCTGAGGGTTTTCGCGTCGAACTCGTCGTAGAGCCGATAGAGGGCGTCGTAGCGTTCCATACTGGAAGTGGGTCGCTTTCCGGGATAAAGGTCGGGGGAGGTGGGAATATTGGCGGACTCGGAAAACGGCGACGGCGAACCACCGACGTCCGAACACTCCTCCCGCGACGAACATCACCACCGTGACCGCGACCACAACCCCCCACCGCGACGACCGCTTACGACCACGATTGAAGCAGTTCACACCGTTTTTCCGTCGATGGGTGCGTCCTGAACAGCCAGTTGCCGATGTCGTCGAGCCGATTTCGAACGCGAAGGCCCCAGACGCGCGGTGCGAACAGGAAGGGGCGACGACCCCGCCCACCGTCCACGAGACGAACAGCAGTCCGGCGACGAGCGCGCCTGTCAACGCGACGAGCGCTGTCACCGAGAGGAGAATTCGACCGGTGAGACTGTCGTTCCGCATCGTCCCTTTCTTTCTCGCCAGCGATTGTAAAACGGCAACACTTCGTCCGCTCCCGAGCGGCGTCTGTGGTTCCCTTTCCTCCGACTCCCCCTTTGATTTCTCTCCTCTCGACCTCACTCCCCCAACCTCATTCCTCGATGGTGGTGTCCTCCTCGCCCACCCGCTTGCTGATGTCCACTTGGTAGTGTTCGAGGATGTCGCGGCCGAGGAGGACGGGATTCTCCATGTGGCTTCGGTCCTCGATGTTCGCGGAGACGGTGTAGTGGTTCCCGGCGATGCCGACGACGATATCGACCACCGGACGCGTGCGACTCGACTTCGAACTCCCGGAGCGCACCCGCGAGGTTCGACGGATGGGTCCCGCGCCGACGTCCGCCGCGACGCCGGTGTCGATGCTCGTCCGACTCGCACCCGTATCAGATTTTGCGACGACCGTCGCCGACCCCGACGTCCCGCTGACGACGACCTCCGTCGTGTAACCGATGGTCGGTTGCTCCGAGAGGTCCCGGCGACTCGTCGATGGTTTGCAGGCGGGAACGGTGTCGTCGAGCGTCGCGGTCAGTTCGACGACCCGGTCTTCGTCCACGGACCCGCCCGCCGTTTCGATGGCGGCGCGAGCGATGTGGGGTGCCGGACTGTGGCCGGTCGCCTCGAAGAACCCCTTGAATCCCGCGGTCGGGTTGACTTCGAGGACGTACCAGTCGCGCTCGTTTCGGATGAGGTCGACCCCGGCGTAGTCGAGGCCGATGGCGTTCGCCGCGTCGAGTGCGGTTCGTGAAACTTCGTCCGTGAGTACGTCGCCCGCCGCGCGTACGTCTCCCCCGAGCGCGACGTTCGTCCGCCACTCCTCGTCAGGGGCGGAACGAATCATCCCGCCGAGGACGGAATCGCCGACCACGTAGACGCGGAGGTCGCTGTGCGGGCCGTCGTCGTCCTGTTCGATGAGTTGTTGGACGAACGCCTGTCTTTTTCCGACGCGGGAGCTGATGGGGTCGTTCAGGTCGACCTTCCACGTGCCGCCGCCGTGGGTCCCGATGGCGGTCTTGTACACAGCCTCGGTGCCGTAGGGGTCACAGAGTTCGTTGAGTCGTTCCGTCGAGAGCGCGAGGATGGCGTCCGGGACCCGAACCCCCTCCTCGGCCAGTCGCACCGCGGCGGCGAACTTGTGTGTCGCCCGTAACACCGACATCGGTGGGTTGAGCGTCGGGACGACGCTCGCGTACAGGTTCACCAGTCCCAACAGTTCGTCGGGATACTCCGTCTTGGAGAGCAACAACCGATTGGCGATGACGTCCACGTCCGGTTCGAGGACGAGTTCGCCGTCCCGTATCTCGACCGACGTGTTCTCCCGACGAAGCCAGACGGGGTTGTGACCTAACGCTTCGACGGCGTTCAAAATCGCTTTCGTCTCCTTGCTGTTGTGAAGGCTGAAGACTCCGACTCGTACCGACGTTTCTCCCGGCATCGGTATGTCATTCGCTAACTCGGCTCAAAACACTTATTGCTCTGTTGCTAATAGTTGGCTCGACGTTCCCGGCCGATTGTTCTTTCTCGACTAACGGATCCTGTCGAAGACCGTGCTCTGACAGCGACTGCACTGCCGTCGGTTACGCCAGTATTCCTTCCCGCACGAGTTACACTTCCAGTTCGGCGTGAGGAAATCCGGTTTGAGCGATTCCAAGTTCATGGAAGGGCGTAGGGTCCCCACGAATAAACGCCTCTCGCCGGAGTCGGGTTGCTCGGCGTTCCCTTCTACCTCGCGATTTCCTCCCCTAACTATTACTGACGCGGCGTGGTCCCAGTGGCTATGGTGGGGACCAACGCGGACGACGAGGACCGATTCGGATACATCACGCCCGAGAATCTGGGACTGTTCACCGACCTCTACGAGCTGACGATGTTGCAGGGCTATCACGCCGCGGACCACGACCCGCAAGCGACGTTCAGCCTCTTCTTCCGCCGACTTCCGACTGACAGGGGTTTCGTCATCGCGGCCGGGCTGGAACAGGCGATGGCGTACATCGAGGCCCTCTCGTTCGGCGAGCAAGCCATCGACTATCTTCGAAATCGCGGATTCGACGAGGACTTCCTCGCTCGACTCGCGGACTTCGAGTTCACGGGGCGGGTGCGCGCGCTCCCCGAGGGGACGCCGGTCTTCCCCGACGAACCCCTGCTGGAGGTGACCGCACCCATCTTCGAGGCCCAGTTGTTCGAGACGCTGGTGTTGAATCAGGTCGGCTTTCAGAGCCTCGTGGCGACGAAAGCCGCCCGGATGCGCGAGGCCGTCGAACGCTACGGCGACGACCAGTCGCTCGTCGATTTCGGTTCCCGACGCGCCCACGGTACCGACGCCGGGATGAAAGCCGCTCGCGCCGCCGTCATCGGCGGCTTCGACGGTACCTCACTCGTGGCGGCCGGAGAGGCGTTCTCGCTCCCCGTTTACGGGACGATGGCCCACTCGTGGGTCCAGAGCTTCGAGAACGAACGGGAGGCGTTCGAGACGTTCCTCGAACAGTATCACGAGGACACGATTCTGCTCGTGGACACCTACGATACCGTCGAGGGCGCGAAATTGGCGATGGACGTGGCGGAAGACCACGATGCCGAAGTCGGCGTGCGCCTCGATTCGGGCGACCTCGCCCCGCTCTCGAATGAGGTCGCGGAAATCGTCGACGGCCGACCCATCTTCGTCTCCTCGGGCATGGACGAGTACAAAATCGCGGACTTCCTCCGGGACGGCGGCGTGGCGACCGGGTTCGGTCCCGGTACCGCGCTGACGACGAGCAGGGACGCCCCGTCGCTCGACCTCGTGTACAAACTCACGGAAATCGAGCGCGACGGCGAGATGCGCCCGAGCATGAAACTGTCGTCGGGCAAGGTCACGTACCCCGGCGCGAAGAGCGTTCGCCGCGTCGGAGACGGCGGCTACGAGAAGGACGTGCTCGCGTTGCGCGGCGAGGACGTCGCGGGCGAGGAACAACTCGTCACCGTCTTCGAGGACGGAGACAGGGTGGCCGACTCGCCCGAACTCGGCGCGATTGCGGATCGGGCGGGGACGCGCCGTCGAAAACTGCCCGACGACTGCCGCGAATTGCGCTCCCCCGGCACCTATCCGGTCGAAATCAGCGACGGCCTCCGTCAGTTGACGAACGACGTGGAAGCCGAACTGGAAGCGCGGTGAGTCACGCGCCGTCGCGGTCCGCACGTCGCTTCCCGTTCAAGACCTCTCCGGCGTGCCGAAGCACGTCGTTCTTCCACGCCTCGATGTCGTTCTCCTCGACCTCGGCTTGCAGCTGCGTCATGCGGTTCGACCGTTCCGGCCGGTCCATCGTCAGTGCTCGCTCGATGCCGTCCGCGAACGCTTCGGCGTCGTTCGGATGCACCGTCATCGCCGCCTCCCCGAGTTCCTCGTGTGCGCCGACGAGTTCGCTGAGGACCAACACGCCGGGGTCGTCCACTTGCGAGGCGACGAACTCCTTCGCCACGAGGTTCATCCCGTCACGGAGGGAACTCACGAGCCCCACGTCCGCCTCCCGGTACAGGGCGGCCAGTTCGGCCATCGAGAGTCGGTCGTCGATGTACACGATGGGTCGCCACGCGTCCGTTCCAAATCGCTCGTTTATCCGCTCGATTTCCCCTGTCACGGTCGCTTGGACGCGCTGATAGTCGTCGATTCGGCTCCGACTTTCGCTCGCCTTCTGGACATACGTGAGCCGTCCGCGCCACTCCGGTCGCTCCTCCCAGAGCTGTTCGAGGGCAGTCAGCCGCTGTTCGATTCCCTTCGTGTAATCGAGTCTATCGACGCCGAGCGCCAACTGCTCCGCCCCGAGCGGGTACGCGTCCCGGAGGGATTCCCACGCTTCGTCAGCCTCCGCCGACCCCGCGAGCCGTCGTCGCTCCACGGCGTCGATGCCGAGCGGGAAGGACTCGACGCGAACCGTTCGCCCGTCGTAGCGAATCACTCCCGTCTCGCGGTTCACGTCCGCACCCAACGCTTTCGAGGCGCAGTCGAGGAAATTCCGGCAGTAGCGGTCGGTGTGGAAGCCGAGCAGGTCGTTCGCCAGCAACCCGTCGAGGAGTTCGTCGTGTTCCGGGCAACTTCGAAACACGTCCCACGACGGCCACGGAATGTGCCAGAACTGCATGCAGAACGCATCGGGTGCCGACTCGCGGATCAACCGTGGCGCGAGCGCGAAGTGGTAATCCTGAAACCAGATAACCGCTTCAGACGGGTCCACCCGCTCCCGTATCGCGTCGGCGAAGCGCTCGTTCGCCTCGCGGTAGTGTCGCCAGAACTCCGGTTTCGGCGTCATCTTGGCGATGTCCGAGTGACAGAGGGGCCACAACACCTGATTGCTGTAGCCGTAGTAGTAGTTGGTCACCTGTTCCTCCGAGAGGGCGACGCGCTTCAACTCGTAGGAGGGTGACTCCGGGGGGACGCGCACGCACCCGTTCTCGTCGCTCATCTCCTCGTCGCCGTCGCCGCTCCCCCACGCGACCCACGTCCCGCCCGTGCTCGCCATCATCGGGTCGAGCGCGGAGGTCAGGCCACCCGCTGGACGGGCGACGCTGATGTCGTCGTCGTCGCGTTCGTGCACGTATGGCTCCCTGTTGGATACGAGGACCAATTCTCGGTCTCCGAACGGCGGTGTCGCGGAAACGCCCTCCCGCTCCTCCGTCTCGGAGACGGTACCGTCAACGGTTTTGTTCATTATGTCGCTCGTCCCGTATCTGGGCCGCTGAAACGAATCACTGCGTGGGTTGCGCTCGCAAGTTACTTTATTATCGTGTGGAACCGGGCGCGCTTCGCGGCCGACCCTCCCACTCGGCCACTGTCTTGACGCCCTACTCGAACAGCGTTCCGTGGCGCTTCGCAAGCCCGGTGTACTCCCCGGAGGAGTACGACTCGAAGATTTCCTCCGCGTCGATGGTTGTCTCCGACAGCGGCGTCACCCGCGCGGGAATCCCCCGAACGAACGATTCCGGCGGAATATCGGCCGATTCGAGCGTCACGGTCCCGGCCGCGACGATGCTCCGCTCGCCGATTCGAACGTCGCTGTTTATCGTCGCGTTGAACCCGACGAGCGACCCGTCGCCGACTTCCGCGTCGTTCAACACCGCGCCGTGACCGACCATCACCCTGTCGCCGACCGTCGAGGCGTGCAGGACCGCGTTGTCGCCGACGTGCGACTCCCGGCCGACGCGCACCGGTGCCACGTCACCCCGGAGGACGGCACCGGGCCAGACGCTCGCGTCGGCACCGATTTCGACGTCCCCCACCACGGTCGCCTCCCGGCAGACGTGGGCGTCCTCGTGCACCGACGGCTCACCCCCTTCGAACCCGTACGTTCGAACCATACCCCTGACACGACGTTCTCGACCAAAGCTTTGGCGGGGTCATTTTTTAGGTCGCGCCGGTCGTGTGTGTCCCCATGTTCAAGGCACAGATTTCCGACGGCGAGCAGATAGAGTGCGCCGAGTACGAAATCGAAGGTCCCGGCGTTCGACTGTTCGACGAGGACGGCGACTTCCTCGCGTTCGTCCCCTTCGCGCACCTGCACTGGGTCGGACAGGTGGACGAAAGCGGGCGAACGCTCTGGTAGTCGTCTCGACTACTCGCGCTACACGTCCCCTGCGAACAGTCCCGTTCGTCCCCGCGGTTCCGCCCACGAGTACGCGTTACGGTCTTCCGGTGGAACGACGTGGAAGTGGTGGCCGAGTCGCGCGGTCGGTGTCGCGGGGTTCAATCGACCCACGGGATGATTTCGATTCCCGACCGCCGTATCTCGATGCCTAACCCTCGGTCGGGACCGTCCTCCGGGACCTTCCACGACGTCCGTGCCGACGGGCCAGCAGAAACCTCGACGGAGAGGTCTTAGCTTCCGGGTCCGAACTCGTCGGGAACGTCCCACGACCCCGGCGCGGGAATCGACTCGCGCCCGGAGAAGACGCGCTTCTCGGGTCGCCGCACGTCGAGCGAAACGGTCGTCTTCCTGTCGAGGCGGTTATACACCGTTACCGTCTCTGTGTGCGGGTTCGTTTCCCCACTCGTCGGAGAGACACCCCCCGGTACCGCCCAAAAGGGAGAGCGAGCAACCGTCTCGGACGAATCCCCGTCGATTCATACGAATCGATTTCCGGATGATAGCATAAGAGTTCCGTTTTCCGACACGAAGTGCCGCACATCGAACCTCCCGTTCACCCACGTTTCCCGAAACTGGCGGGTGGATTTTTAACCAACGACGGTGAAGGTACGGGTTATGCCCGGCATAAAGTACGAGGACTTCCTCGACCTTGGATACACCCCCGCCGAATCGGAACTCGTCTGCACCTTCCACGTCGAACCGGCCGCCGACATGGACATGGAGGACGCGGCGAGCCGCGTCGCCAGCGAGAGTTCGAACGGGACGTGGGCCGAACTCCAAGTCGAAGGGAGCATCACCGACCTGAGCGCCACGACGTTCAGCATCGACGGGAACGAAGTGAAAGTCGCCTACCCGGACGCGCTGTTCGAGGACGGGAGCATGCCACAGGTACTCTCCTGCATCGCGGGCAACATCATGGGCATGAAGGCCGTCGAGCGGATTCGCCTGCTCGATTGCGACTGGCCAGAACCGCTCACCACCTCCTTCCCCGGCCCGCAGTTCGGCAGCGGCGTTCGAAACGAGATTTTCGACGCGGGCGAGCGACCCATCACCGCCACGGTTCCCAAGCCGAAGGTCGGCCTCTCGACCGACCAGCACGCCCAAATCGGCTACGAGGCGTGGGTCGGCGGCCTCGACCTCCTGAAGGACGACGAGAACCTCACCGACCAAGATTTCAACCCCTTCGCCGACCGCCTCACCCAGAGTCTCGCCATGCGGGACGACGCACAGGACGAGACGGGCGAGAAGAAGAGCTACCTCGTCAACATCACGGCGGACACGAACACCATGCTCGAACGCGCCGACATGGTGGCCGAACAGGGCTGTGAGTACGTGATGGTGGACGTCATCACGACCGGCTGGGGCGCCGTCCAGAGCGTCCGCGAGCGCTGTGAGGAACTCGGCCTCGCCATCCACGCCCACCGCGCGATGCACGCCGCGTTCGACCGTATTCCGACCCACGGCGTCTCGATGCGCGTCCTCGCGCAAATCGCCCGCATCTGCGGCGTGGACCAACTCCACACCGGCACCGCCGACCTCGGCAAACTCGAAAACGAGGACACGGTGGGTATCAACGAGTGGCTCTACTCCGACCTCTACGGTATGAATGACGTGCTCCCCGTCGCTTCCGGCGGCCTGCATCCCGGCCTCGTCGCCGAACTTATCGACCGCGAGGGGACGAACATCTGCATCCAGGCGGGCGGCGGCGTCCACGGCCACCCCGACGGCACCCGCGCGGGCGCGGCCGCGCTCCGCCAATCCGTCGATGCCACGGTGGCGGGCATCCCGCTCGAAGCGTACGCCGAGGACCACCCCGAACTGAAAGTCGCCCTCGACAAGTGGGGCACCGAGACGCCGCGATAGAGCCGATTTCTCGGTTTCGGCCCGGTTCGGGAGTCGAAAGTGTGACGACTGCCTGATTTTCACTGACTTTTCGATGTGGCGCGCGCTGGCACAGCCCAGAGGACAGCGATCGTCCGATGGGCTGTGTTGATAGCGTGCGAGGTCTTCGTGAGTGACGAAGGAACGAACGAATGGCTCGTCAGAGCTTCGCTCTGACGGTGGATGAGCGGAACGGGGTTCTCGTGAGTGCAACGAACGAGAGCACGGAAGAGCGTGCTCTTCCGGAGTGGAGCGAATCGGTTGGGGAGGGAGTGGTGCGGTGTGGTTGCGGTGCGGTGGTGGTTTCATTGACGTCTGTACACGCGGTCACAGAAGAACTACCAACTCGTAGCGAGCGGGCAGGGGCGTTCGAAGTTTGCTACGAATCGTACTCAAAACAAGCTACGAATCGTACTCACGACAACTCACATCCCGCGCGAGGAATGCCGAGAATATTCTCCGCTCGTCGCTGTCCACAAACTCCGCGAACACCGCACCCCGTTGGAAATCAAAACGAGACTCCGGCTCTCGCTCCCGTCCTACATCATACCGCCCATTCCTCCCATACCGCCCATGCCACCCATCTCGGGGCCGCCCGCTTCGTCCTCGCTCTTGCCGAGGTCGCCCGCGGAAATCACGTCGTCGATGCGCAACAGGAGTTCGGCGACGTCGGTCGCGCTCTGGATGGCTTGGGTCTTGACGCGGAGTGGTTCGACCACGCCCGCGTCGAGCATGTCCACGACGTCGCCGGTTTCGGCGTTCATTCCGGTGCTCTCCTCCCCGGCGTCGTGCCGACTTCGGAGTTCCGTGATTGCGTCGACGGGGCTGACGCCCGAGTTTTCGGCCAACGTGCGGGGAATCGCCTCCATCGCGTCGGCGAACGCCTCGACCGCGAGCTGTTCCCGGCCGCCGACGCCATCGGCGTACTCCCGGAGGGCGAGCGCGAGCGCGGTTTCGGGTGCGCCGCCGCCCGGTAACACCCGCCCGTCCAGCAGGGCCACGCGGACGACGCCGAGGCTGTCGTGAACGGCCCGCTCGACCTCCTCGACGACGTGTTCGGTGCCGCCGCGGAGGAGCAGGGTGACGCTTCGCGGGTTGTCACACTCCTCGACGAAAATCCGGGTATCCCCCGCCACGTCGCGTTCGGCCACGAGCCCGGCGTGCCCGAGGTCGTCGGGGTCGATGTCGTCGAGGCTGGAGACGACGCGGCCGTCCGTCGCCCGCGCGAGGTGGTTCACGTCGCTCTGTTTCGCACGGCGAACGGCGAGGATGCCCTCCTGTGCGAGGTAGTGCTGTGCGAGGTCGTCGATGCCCTTCTGGCAGAAGACGACGTTCGCGCCGCTGTCGGCGATTCTATCGACCATCTCCCGGAGTTGTGCCTCCTCGCGGTCGAGGAACTGCTCGAGTTGGTCCGGGTCGGTGACGCTGACCGCCGTATCCGCCTCGGTCTCCTGTACCTCGATGGGCGTATCGACCAGCGCGATGGTGGCGTCCTCGACGTGCCACGGCATGTCGTCGTTCACGCGCTGCTTGTCCACCACGACGCCCTCCACGATGTCCGACCCCGAGATGGCTCCCCCAACGACCGTCTCCACGGTGACGTTCGAGAGGTCGATGTCGTCGCTCTCGTCGTCGCGGACCGCGCGAACCGCCTGCACGACGATTTCCGAGAGTGCCTGCTTGGCCGCTTCGGCCCCCTTCCCCGTCATCGCCGTCTGGGCGATTTCGACGAGCAGGTCGCTCTCTTCGACCGGATGCGCCGCCGATTCGAGGACCCGTGACGCTTCCCTGCTCGCCTGTCGGTAGCCGCGCGCGACCGTGGTCGGATGGACGCCCTGTTCGAGCAGTTCCTCCGCCCGGCGAAGCAGGTCCCCGGCGAGGATGACCGCCGTTGTCGTCCCGTCCCCCGTCTCGTCCTCTTGGGTTTCGGCGGCTTCGACGACCATCGTCGCCGCCGGATGTTCGATGTCCATCTCCGTGAGGATGGTCACGCCGTCGTTGGTGACGACGACGTCTCCCATAGAATCGACGAGCATCTTGTCCATTCCTCGCGGGCCGAGCGTGGTGCGTACCGCCTCGGCGACCGCTCGCCCGGCGGTGACGTTCATCTCGCGGGCGTCGCGTCCGATCGTTCGCTGTGCCTCCTCCCCCAGTATCAGGACCGGTCCGGTCTGCATTCTGTCTGCCATGATACCCCCACACTGGATACGACAGCATGCACAAAAGAACTAGTCCCGTGACGCGAGCGGAGCGGTCGTCTCGTACCCCGCCGAAATCATCGTGGTGAATTCGACGACCACGCCACGACGAAACTGACGTCCCACCGCGACGAAACCGCAACCGCGCCACGACGAAACGCACATTGGCACGTCGTGTGAACGTCGGAGCATGATCGGTAAACTCGACCCGGAGGACCTCGCGCTCGTCGTCTCTCGAACCGGCGCGAGCGACGAGGCCGTCTCAGTGGGTCCCGGCTACGGCGAGGACGCCGCCGCAATCGAGGTGGGAGAGCGAACGCTCGTCGTCAGTTCCGACCCGCTCTCGCTGGCGCGTGAACGACTCGGCACGCTCGCGGTCAACGTCGCCAGCAACGACGTGGCCTGCTCCGGGGCCGACCCGCGATGGCTGACGAACGTCGTCTTCCTCCCCGACGACGACCGGGAGACGCTGGATGTCGTGACCCGACAGATAGACGAGGCGGCGACCGAACTCGACATCGCCATCGTCGGCGGCCACTCCGAGTACGCGCCCGACCTCTCGCGGCCGATGGTCACGATGACTTGCATGGGACTCGCCGACGAGTTCGTCCCGACCGGCGGGGCGGAACCGGGCGACCGACTGATTCTGACGAAGGGTGCCGGAATCGAGGGCACGGCTATCCTCGCCACCGACTTCCGCGCGGAAGTCGGCCCGGCGGCCGAACGCGGCGAATCGTTCTTCGAGGAGATCAGCGTCGCCGAGGACGCCCGCCACCTCCGCGAGTACGCTCACGCCATGCACGACCCGACGGAGGGGGGCGTGGTCACCGGACTGTTGGAGATGGCGGAAGCTTCCGGCGTGCGCCTCGAAGTCGCCCGCGACGACGTGCCGGTCCGGGACGCGACCCGCGACCTCTGTGACACCATGGGCGTGGACCCGCTCCGCATCTTCGGCTCCGGGGCGCTCCTCGCGGCGGTCCCCGAGGAGTCGGTCGAGGAGGCGCTCGACGCGGTTCGAGGGGGCGGAATCCCGGCCGCCGTCATCGGACGCGTCGTCGAAGGCGACGGCGCGCTCGCGCTGGACGACGCGGAAATCACCGACCCGCCGCGGGACGAGTTGTACGCCCTCTGGGAGTAGCGCCGCGTGGCTTCGGTTACGAAATCGAGTGTTCAACGACGCTCAGTTCCTCGTCCACGACGAGTTCGAGCGTGTCGCCGTCGAGGGAAACGCGAAGCGCGACTTCCCACGGGTCCGTGGAGCGGACGGTCACGTAGCGGTCGGTTGCGGCGAATTCGACCTTCCAGATGGGCGTCGCCGTCACGTCGAGACCCCGCTCGTGGCAGAACGAGATGAGAGCGGGGTTTCCGAAGAGGGCCTCGCCGAGCCGCAAGTAGTTCCGGTGATTACAGCGGTCACACGAGCGGTTGATGCACACAGCGCGTTTGTCGGGGCGCGGATAGCCCGTCTCGGACGGCTCGACGAACGTCGTGTCCACCGTATTCCCGCAGAGGTGACAGACCCCCCGCGCGAACGCGAGGCGAACCGACCGGTTGTACTCGCTGGCCTGTGCGACGATGCTCCCGTCGTCGCCGTGCAGGACGCCGGGCGGCGTGAAGTCGTACTCGTACAGGTACGAACAGCCCGGACACTGTATCTTGAACAGGGCGTGTTCGTACATCGCCTCGACGGGTTCCCCGCAGAAGTAACAGTCCGTATCGAGTTCCGTCGGGGAGAGGGACGCGCCGTCTCCGTCCGTCGTGGCGCGAATCGTTCGCGTGAGCAACGTCCCCTCCGGACGGAGCGCGTAGCCGGTCCCCGCCTGTTCGACCACGGTTTCGACGAGTTGCGAGTGGCCGTCGTCCCGCCGCTCGACGAACTCACCGACGAGCTGTTGGAGGTGATAGTTGAACCGACTGCTGTCAACGTCCGCGCCCACGCGCGAGCGCAGCTCCGAGAACGAGAGCGCGGGCGGGTTTCCCTCCCCGCCCCGGGCGTCGCTGAGCGCGTTGAGTATTCCCGCCCGAACGTCGTTGCCGATGAGCGTGAGCGCCTCGGTCGATGCGACCGACGATTCGGTCGCCGATTCGAACTCGTCCTGCATCTCGTGACGGCGGTTTTCCATCGACCGGGTAATCTCTTCTGGTCGGGTCGGCGGAAGTGACAGACGGACAACTGTATCCGTCTTCAGCGAGCGCTTTAGTGGCTGTCGGCGGTAGCCTCTTCCGACGAAGATGGAACCCGATACTCACGTGGTCGCGCTGTGCGGGAGCCTGCGCGACGAAAGCGGAACGCGGGCCGCCCTCGGGACGGCACTCGATGCGGCGGAAGCGGCCGGTGCGACGACGACGCTCGTCGACCTGCGCACCTACGACCTGCCGCTGGTGGACGCGGACGAAGCGTCCCCGGCAGACGCCGAATCGCTTCGACGGACGCTCCGAGACGCCGACGCAATTTTGCTCGGCACGCCGATGTACCACGGGTCGTACTCCTCGCCGCTGAAGACGGCGCTCGACTACTGCGGCTTCGAGGAGTTCGAAGACAAGACGGTCGGGTTGCTCGCCGTGTCCGGCGGCCGGTTTCCGACGTCCGCCCTCGAACACCTTCGGTCCGTCTGCCGAGCGTTGAACGCGTGGACGCTTCCCCTCGAAGTCGGCGTCTCCGACGCGCACTCGTCGTTTGCGGACGGCGAACTGACCGACCCGACCGCCGCGGAGCGCGTCCGTCGCCTCGGCGAACACCTCGTCCTGTTCGCCGGTGTCGAGCAGTATCCCGAAGTCGCCAGCGCGACCATCGAATCGGTCACCGGATTCTAAGCCAGCATGAATCACGAACGCTACT